>CAZIVY010000341.1:0-6341 GCA_964542505.1 uncultured Rhodospirillaceae bacterium | reverse complement strand
TCCTCGTAGATCGCCATGATCTTGTGGTTGAGGTAGAGGCCGCCGCCCACGGCGAGCAGGTCGAACGCCGCCAGCGCGTAATAGACGAGATGCCATTTCGGCCGCGTCGCGCGTGCGCGCAGGGGCGGATTGGCGCCGCGGCGGTCGCCAGGCGCCTGGCTCATGTCCAACAAGTCGGATGTAACTTTCGGCATATATCGCCTCGTCTTGGTTCGAAGCCGATTAAGCAATGGTCAATATTGCTTTCGTGTTAGTTAATGGCTGGTTAACGGGTATGAAGCCCGCCATCCCCAACCCGGCGCCCCTGTCCTGAGCGACGCGCGACAGCGCGCACCGAAGGGCGCCGGCCTCCCCGGTCGAGGGGGGAGGTTGTGGTTTTCCCTCCCCCCTTTTGGGGGAGGGTCAGGGTGGGGGTGTCTAGTGCAGGGCTTGGGGCGCGCGCCGCTTTGGCTTGCGGCCACCGGCGCCGGGCTCGGTGCGCGGCGTTTCGTCGAACAGTTCGGTCAGCCTGTCGAGCATGACGCCGCCCAATTGTTCCGGATCGACGATGGTCACCGCGCGGCGGTAATAGCGGGTTACGTCGTGGCCGATGCCGATGGCGGTCAGTTCCACCGGGGACTGGGTTTCGATCCACTTGATGACCTGCCGCAAATGGCGGTCGAGATAGTTGCCGGGGTTGATCGAAAGGGTCGAATCGTCCACCGGCGCGCCGTCGGAAATCACCATCAGGATGCGCCGCTGTTCGCCGCGGGCGATGAGGCGCGCATGCGCCCACAGCAGCGCCTCGCCGTCGATGTTTTCCTTCAGCAGCCCTTCCCGCAACATCAGTCCCAGGGACTTGCGCGCCCGCCGCCAGGGGGCGTCGGCGGCCTTGTAGACGATGTGGCGCAGGTCGTTGAGCCGGCCGGGCCGTGGCGGCTTGCCGTCGGCCAGCCATTTCTCCCGGCTTTGGCCGCCCTTCCAGGCGCGGGTGGTGAAACCGAGGATTTCCACCTTCACGCCGCAGCGTTCCAGCGTCCGCGCCAGGATGTCGGCGCACATGGCGGCGACCGCGATGGGCCGCCCGCGCATGGAACCGGAATTGTCGATGAGCAGGGTGACCACGGTATCGCGGAAGTCGGTTTCCTTCTCGCGCTTGAAGCTCAACGGCAATACCGGGTCGACGACGATGCGCGCCAGCCGCGCCGAATCGAGCAGGCCCTCCTCGAGGTCGAATTCCCAGCTTCGCGTCTGCTTGGCCAAGAGCCGCCTTTGCAGGCGATTGGCCAGCCGCCCCACCATGTTCTGCAGGTGCCGCAACTGCTGATCCAGATGCTGGCGCAGCCGCGACAATTCCTCGTTTTCGCACAAGCCCTCGGCGGTCACCACTTCGTCGAAGCGGGTGACATAGGCGTGATAGGGCGGCTCCTCGTTGGCGCCCTGGGCGTCGGGAAAGGCCGGCCGCCGGCCGCGCCCCGCCTCGTCGCCGGCGCCACGGCTGTGGCGTTCCGCGCCGACGCTGATCTCGGCCTGGGCGGAGTCCTCGCTTTGGCCTTCCTCGGCGTCCCCCGCCTGCTCCCCCGCGCGTTCGGCGTCGCTGCCCTCGGGGCGCTCGCCCTGGCCGGGATTGGGCTGCGTCTCGTCGTCCTTGTCTTCGCCCGGTTGGGGTTCCTCGTCGAGGTCCGAACCATCGTCGTCGCCGAGCTCGAGGTCGCGGATCAGCCGCCTTGTGGCGCGGGCGAAAACCGACTGGTCGCCCATCGCCTGCGCCAGGGCGTTGAGGTCGCCGCCGCATTTCTCCTCGATCCACGGGCGCCACAGGTCGACCATGGCGTGGGCGCTTTCCGGCGCCTTCTGGCCGGTCAAGCGCTCGCGCACCAACAGCGCCACCACGTCGGCCAGCGGCGCCTCGGCGCGGGTCCGCACGCGGGCGAAACCGCGCGCGCGGCATTTTTCTTCCAGCGCCGCGTTCAGATTGTCCGCCACGCCCCGCATGGCGTTGCTGCCCAGCGCCTCGACCCGCGCCTGCTCGGTGGCCTCGAATACCGCCCGCGCCTGCGGGCCGCCGGGCAGCAGCCGCTGGTGCAGCTTTTCGTCGTGGTGGCGCAATTTAAGCGCCAGCGAATCGGCGACGCCACGCACCTGCGCCACTTCTTCCGGCGGCAGTTCCCGCGGCGGCAGCGGCAGACGCACCCGATGGCCGCGCAGCGCCGGGGCCTCCGGGCTGAACGTCACCTGCAGGTCGCTGGTTCTGGCAATGGCGCGCGTCGCCGCCGCCAGCGCGCGCTTGAACGGTTCGGCCGGGGGTTCCGGGCGGTTGGCGGCCATGGCGGAAGCGGCGTTAGTTGAGGTCGATGCGCGCCGCCGACTCCGGCAGTTCCTCGCCGAAGCAGCGCTGGTAGTACTCGGCCACGGTCGCCCGCTCGATCTCGTCGCACTTGTTGAGGAAGGTGAGGCGGAAGCCGAAGCCGACGTTGCCGAAGATGCGCGCGTTTTCGGCCCAGGTGATTACCGTGCGCGGGCTCATCACCGTCGAGATGTCGCCGGCCATGAAGCCCGAGCGCGAAAGATCGGCGACCGCCACCATGGAGGCGACGGTCTTGCGCCCTTTCTCGTTGTCGTAGTCCGGCGCCTTGGCCAGCACGATGGCGATTTCATCCGCGGTCGGCAGATAGTTGAGGGTGGTGACGATGTTCCAGCGGTCCATCTGCCCTTGGTTGATCTGCTGCGTGCCGTGATAAAGCCCGGTGGTGTCGCCGAGGCCGATGGTGTTGGTGGTCGAAAACATGCGGAAGGCGGGATGCGGCTTGATCACGCGGTTCTGGTCGAGCAGCGTCAGCTTGCCCTCGACTTCCAGCACCCGCTGGATGACGAACATGACGTCCGGCCGTCCGGCGTCGTACTCGTCGAACACCAGCGCGCACGCCGATTGCAGCGCCCAGGGCAGCAGCCCCTCGCGGAATTCCGTCACCTGCTGGCCATCGCGCAGCACGATCGCGTCCCGGCCCACCAGGTCGATGCGGCTGATGTGGCTGTCGAGGTTGACGCGGATGCAGGGCCAGTTGAGCCGCGCCGCCACCTGCTCGATATGGGTGGACTTGCCGGTGCCGTGATAGCCCTGGATCATCACCCGGCGGTTGTAGGCAAAGCCCGCCAGGATCGCCAGCGTGGTTTCGCGGTCGAAGCGGTAGGCCTCGTCGAGGTCGGGGACGTGGTCCTCGCTCTTGCTGAACGCCGGCACCTGCATGTCGCTGTCGATGCCAAAGAGCTGGCGCACCGAAACCTTGATGTCAGGAAGATCGGTCGGGCGGCGATGCGCGGCGCTGGTCTGAAGTTCTGTCATCGATGAAATGTCCTTGCCGGGAAACCGATCGAACCGGGCGCCTGGCGCCGCGGCCGCCTGGTTCAGTCGTTGGCGGAATGCAGCAAGTAGGAATAAGCCAGGTTAATCGACTTGAGCCGTTCTTCCGCCGCTTTATCGCCGCCATTGGCGTCGGGATGGTAGCGCTTGACCAGTTCTTTATACCGCCCGCGAATGTCTTGCAACGAGGCTTCCGGCGGCAGATCGAGCATAGCCAGCGCGTCGCGCTGGCGCGGGTCGATGGGCGGCGGCGGCGGAGCTTGGCGGCCGAATTTGAAGCCCAGCTCGCCCAGCAGCCCCATGTCGTCGCGCACCCAGGACGGGTGCAGGACGTCCTTCGCGTCGCCCATGCGCCAGGTCGGCCGCTGGCCGAAGGCGTTGGCGCGTTGGTAACGGTCCACTTCCTCGGCGTCCATGCCGGCAAAGAAATCCCAGGCCGCGTTGTAGTCGCGCACATGCGCCAGGCAGAACCAGAAATGCCCATCGTGGGGCTCGCGCGTGCGCGGCGCCCGATAATCGCCGCCGCCTTCGCAACCGGAATGATCGCAGCGGCGCCCAAACGCCGTCTCGGCCTCTGGCATGGGCGTGAATAAAAGCGAATTGCGCGGGCGGCGGGGCATCGTCAGAGTATGAGTAGCGTGGCGGTGGGTGACAAGGGCGGCCTGGATCGTCGCGGAAGACCTGCGATGATTCCATTTTGCCGCTCAGGTTTGGGGAAAAAGTTAATGTCGGTGGCCATTCGCATGCGGCGCAAGCTCGAAGCGGCGTTTCAGCCGCTCAAGCTTGAGATTGTTGACGAATCCGCCCTTCATGCCGGCCATGCCGGGGCCAGGCCCGGGGGCGAGAGCCATTTTCGCCTGATCCTGGTCGCGGCGGCGTTTGCCGGCCAGCCGCGTCTGGCCCGCCAGCGCCGTGTCAACGAGGTGCTGGCGGAGGAACTGCGGGGCAGTGTCCACGCCCTCGCCATGACCGTCCTGGCGCCGGGCGAACCCGGCGCGTAGACCTCGATGCGGTCATTTCGAATCGGCCCGTCCGGCCCCTTGCCCTGAGCGCCGCTTGTAGCGCGCGGCGAAGGGCGGGCGCCCTCGGGACGAACGGGCCTCAATGCGGCCGTTCGTGGCGAGGGCTCGCCCGGCTCAACCCGCGAAGCGGTTTGAAGGGCGGCGGGCGAGCGTCTCGAATCATGAACGGCGTAAATCCGCTTGATCGGATTCCGCTCCAGGGCATGATCTCGGCCTAGTGTTGCGACTCTGACGTTTCGTTCCCGAACCGTCAGTGTCGTAACACTAGCAAAACCAATACGATGTGTTGTGGTTCCAATGCGTTGATTGGGAATCAAGCGTTGAAACCACAACACTAGGATGCTGCCGCGCTGGCGGACGGCGCGGGGGCGGCCGGCGCCAACAAGGGGGTGACGCGGAGCGAGGTGATCTGGTTGCGCTTGCGGCGCAGGACCTCGAACGTGAAGCCGTGAAAGATGAACGCCTGCCCTACGTCGGGGATTTGGCGCGCCTCGTGGATCACCAGCCCGGCGACGGTGGCGGCCAGGTCGTCGGGCAGGTCCCAATCGAACTGGCGGTTAAGGTCGCGCACCGGCATGGTGCCGTCGGCGATGACGGTCCCGGACGCGTCGGCGCGGGCGCGGGCGCGGTCGTGCTCGTCGCGGATGTCGCCGACGATTTCCTCCAGGATGTCGCGCAGCGTCACCAGGCCCTGAAGGGTGCCGTACTCGTCCACCACCAGCGCCAGGTCCTTCTGCCGTGCTCGGAAAGCGACAAGTTGCTCGCGCAGCGTCGTGGTTTCGGGCACGAACCAGGGCGCCTTCGCCAGCGCCGCCACGTCGATGCCGGACGCCGCGCCGCCGCGGGCGGCTATGGCGCGCAGCAGGTCCTTGATGTTCAACACGCCCACGATATTGTCCGGGTTGTCGCGCCACAGGGGCAACCTGGTGTGGGCGCTGGCCAGGGCCTGGACGAGGATCGCCTCCGGCGGTTGGCCGGCGTCGATGGTTTGCATGTTTCGCCGATGCGCCATGACGTGCATCACCGGGACATCGGAAAGGTCGAAAATGGACCCCAGCATGTCGCGCTCGTGCTTCACCAGCGCGCCTTCCTCGGCGTAGAGCGTGATCGACGAGCGGATTTCCTCGGCGGCTGAAATCAGCCGCTGCGAGGAACCGGGCGATTCGCCGGTTAGCTTCAAGATGGCGGCGACGATGGCGTGCACCCCCCGGGTTAGCGGCCACAGCAGCCACACGGCCGCCTGCACGGACTTTGCCAGCATCATCGCCATGCGGTCGGGATGCCGGATGGCGTAGGTCTTGGGCAGCACCTCGGTGAAGATCACCACCAGCGCGGTCATCACCACCGTGGCGTAGGCGACGCCGGCGTCCCCGTAAGCCGCGATCATCACGCTGGTGGCCAGCGCCGACGCCGAAATGTTGACCAGGTTGTTGCCCAGCAGGATGGTGCCGATCACGCGCTCCTTTTGCGCCCGCAGCCGGTTGACCGTTCCGGCCTTCTTGTTTCCCGCCTCCTCCAGGTGGCGCATGCGCGCCCGCGAGGCGGCGGTCATCCCGGTCTCGGCGGCGGAGAAGAACACCGAGACCAGCAGCAGCAAGAAAACCGCCGCCAGCGAGACGACGAGCTCGTTGGTTGTCATGGTGCCCATTACGCCGTCACCGCGCGTTCCAGGAGCGAGCGTACGGCCTCCGCCGGCACCTCGTTGTGCAGGAACGCACGTCCGATTCCCTTCGCCAGGACGAAGGTCAAGCGCCCGTCGGCGACCTTCTTGTCGTGCTGCATGTGGCGCAGCAGCGCGGCGGCGTCGAGCCTTTGACCGCCGATGCCGAGCACGTCCACCGGCAGCGACAGCGCCGCCAGATGACGGCGCAGGCGCAAGGCGTCGGCCGGGTCGCAAAGCCCCAGTTTCGCCGACAGCTCGAACGCCAGCACCATGCCGATGGCCACCGCCTCCCCGTGCAGCAGGCGCGCGCCATAGC
>CAZIVY010000340.1:0-6633 GCA_964542505.1 uncultured Rhodospirillaceae bacterium | reverse complement strand
ATCCTTGGCGTGCTTGACCGCGCCGTCGGTGCGGGCGCCGCAATCGACGCCAAACATGTAGAAGGTGGTGAATCCCATCAGGGCGGCGGCGGTCAGCGCGGTATTGGACACCGACGGGCTGGCGCCGACGATTTCCAGCTTTTCGTCGGCGAACATGCGCGTCGAACTGACGCTGTCGCGGAAAAAGAAGAACGCGTCGTCGAACAGCGCGACCGACCGCGGCTCGACCGTCAGCGACGCGATCAAGGTGATGCCGTCGAGCGAATGGTCGCGGCGAACCAGCGACAAGAGTTCGAACTGCTCCGGGCCGTTTTCCAATTCGCAGTGAAAATCCGGCACAATCCCATTTTTGAGGCAGGCCTTGAGCGCCGTGCCGCAGGAGAAGACGACGGCCCGGCCGGCCAGCCGCTTGACGTGGGGCAGGGCCGCATCCAGCGAGGGTCCGGAGCCGATGATGAAGACCGGCTCGGGACGCATCAGCCGGGGGACGTTGTCCAACAATCCGAAGCGACGCGCCAACAGATTCCCGACGGCGTTGACGATCATCCGCTTTTCGTCCTCGAAGAAGCCGAGCGAGATGAAGGCGCGATCGACCACCGTCCACAGGCGCTCCTGCACCTGGAGCAACTCCCAGGACGGGTAGTGCAAAAAAACCATCGAGCCGTCGATCATCGGTGGACCGCGGCGGGAGATGACTTGCGAAATTCGGCCGAGGATGTTGTCGGGGTCCGGCAGCAGATGCAGGTGAATTTCGCGCCCGGCGGCCTCGGCGGTGGAGAAAATCGCTTCCCAATCGACGGCGGCGAAGGAATGGCGCAGGAATTCGGCGTGGGTTTCGACGATGACGATGTCGCGCGCCCGCGCCTTGGCCGCCAGGTCCGGCAGATGATGGCCGAGGCCGACGCCAAGCACGAACAGGAGGGCGCCGTCGTGGCTGGGCATTTGCAGCAGTTTGCCGGGCATGGTGTCTTCGACGTGGCGGAACAGCGCTTTCGCCATGCGCTCGGCCACCGGGCTGCCGATGTTGGCGCCCGTGAGGTCATTGACATGGAAGCGCAACGGCTTGGCCAGAAAGCTCCGCGCTTGTTCCTGGCCCAGCGTCCGGCCGTCGCGGCCGTAGAGCCGGCGCGATCCGAGGTCGATATCGACGACTTCGCCGTCTTCGACGACGGCGTGGGTCACCGTGTCGCCCCGCGGAATGGCGGCGGCGATGGCGGGAAAGCGCTTGGCGACCGCGGCGAGCGAGCGCTGGAAGCGGTCGTCCAGCGCGGCCGATGGCGAACCGCCGGCCAGGGAGGTCATGGCTGGCGGCCGGAAAGTTCGGCGATCGCGCGCTCGAAAGCGGCGGACAGGACTTGCGGCTGGAAAACGGGCGATGCGTCGATGGCGCGCTTGACCTCGGAACGCGCCTTGGCGCGCGCGTCGGCGGCGCTGGCCAGAGCCAAAGCGAGCGCCTCATAGGCATCGGCGCCGCCAGCAGCAAAGCGGGAGAGTCCCGCGTTGACCAGCAGCCCACTGGCCTGCCGCCGGTGCCGACCGCGACCCGCTAGCGCGATCACGGGAACGCCGTGGGCAAGCATGGCTGCTTCCGCGTACGGGTGCTGGGCGACAAATGGCGCCAGAGCGAGGTCGATGGCGGAGTAAAATTCTTCCGACAAGCCAAAGAAGACGTCGATCTGTTCGCCGACCCCATGGGGCGCGAAGCGGTCGATCAGGCGCCGCACCATCGATTGATCGGCGAATCCCCGGCCCTGGAGCAGCAAACTGGATTTGGGCGCCGCCTTGAGGATCCTGGCCCAGGCGGCGCAAAGATCGGGATGCAACTGGTCCAGGCCCACGTCGGCGCCGAAGCAAACGCCGCCGCCGGCAGCAGGCGTGGCGATGCCGGCAGCGGGCCGGCGGTAGGCGCGCAGACCGTGCGGCAGGCGGTAGAGACGGTGGGCAAAATCCTTCTCCGCCACGCCGTCGGGGTCGGTGGCGGCGTCGGCCAAGACGGCGTCGATGGACGACAGGCCCAGGGGCGCGGCGCCGCTCAGCCATGCCACCTGTAACGGCGCCGGGCGCTGGGCAAGGGCCAAGAGCTGCAAGGGCGAGCGATGACCGCCCAAGTCGAACAGAACGTCGATGCCGTCGCTCCGAATGCTGAAGGCCAGCGTATCGGCGTCGAGTTCGGCGCAGTTGCGCCATTTCTTGAAGGCGGCCCGCAGCACGGCGTTGCGCGGCGTCTCCACTTCACCGAAACCATAGGCGAAAAGTTCGTAGCGGTCGGCGGGCAGCCCCAGGCCCAGATCGGCCAGCAAATCCTTGTCGCGCGCGTCGGCCAAAGCGGAGCAGAGAAATCCGATTCGCGTCCGTTTCCCTGACGCCGGGGCCGGGGATGGCGTCTCTGCCCGGCTGCCAAAACGGCGCTCCCAGTCGGCGCCGGCGTCGCGCAAGGATTCGACCGTGACACCGGGAACGAGCGGCATGTCCACCAGGCGCACGGCGGCGATCGCCGCGTCCTCGGGCGCGCCGGCCATGGCCTGGCGGTGCTGCACCTCGGCGGCGGCGGCGTCGCCCATGGCCGCATGGGCGCGGGCGAGGAGGCTCAAGTCGGCGGCTGTGGCGGCGCCGGCATTCTGCATCATTGAGACGACGTTGGCGGTCTCCCAAGGCTGGCCAAGGGCGAAGGCCGCCGCCGCGAATTCACGCTGCGATTCCGTGTGATTGGGCTCGAAGGCCAGGTGTTGAAGCAGGCGGTTGGCGGCCAGATCGGTCTGGCCCTGGGCCAGGTGGCGCCGGGCGGCGGCAAGAAGAGGGCGTTCGGCGATTCCGCTGAAGGCGTGGGCGAAGCGGGGAAACTTGGGCGGCAGCAGATCCAGCGTCGCCTCGTCGAGACCCAGCGCCATCGACAGCTTGGCGAAATAGGTTGCGTCGGCCAGTTGTCCTGCCATGGCGTACACGGTGGCCAGGACCTCGGCGTAAACCCCTTCGTCCGGGTCGATGTCATGGGCGCGGGTGAGCAGCGCCGCGGCGGTGGCCAGCTCGCCCTGTTGAACGGCGACGACGGCCAAACCGAAAAGGGCGGCTGGCGAGCTGGGATCGCGGGCCAGCGCCCCTTCGCACGCGGCGATTGTCGCTTCCCCGTCGCCCTGGCAGGCGCCGGCGAGCAAGGCGGCGATGCCGGCGTACGTGGAACGAGCGGCGCGCGGCGCGGACGGATCGGCGATGGCGATGGCGGACATGGTTACACCGTCTGCCTGACGCGGCCCGGCTGTCCGGGGGCGGGCGCAGCGGCTTTCGCCGCCGCCGGCTGCGCCATCAGTCCCGAGGCGATTTCGCGGTTGATGCGGATCAGAACGTCCAACTGCTCGGGCTTCGGATCGGCCAGAATGCCGACGGTATGCCGATCGACGAAGTTGGCGAGCGAGAGCATGTTGTTTCGCACGTCGTCGGGGACGACGCTTTCCGGCAGCACCAGGCTGGCCTGGAACAGCGTCCACAGCCGCCAGTTGAGGCGAGCGGCGCCAAGCAGGGCCTTGCGGTCGCCGGCGCCGGCTTGCGCTTCCTTCATGCGCCGGGCGGATTCGATCAAGGCCCAGGCTTCGGATTGGCGCGGATTCCCCCCTTGCGGAATCGGGGAGTAGCCGGGGCCAGCTTGCTTAAGCGACATGACTCAATACCTCGCGTTCGTGCTCGATAAGACGCCGCGCCGCGCGCAGGCCCTGGTAAATTTCGCCGCTCTCCACGTGCGTCTTGATTTCCTCGACGATGGGGCGGCTGGTGGCGACGGCGGCGGCGAAGTCGACCAGGAACTGCTCCGCCGCCGGCCGGTAGACGTCGGCCTTTTCGGGGAACAGATACAGGCACTGGAGGGCGTAATAGGCCCGCGACGCCGGCGTGGCGGCGTCTTCCAGCGTCAGGATGTCCTTGCTGCGCAGGAGCTGGCCACGGTTGTGCACCAGGATCGTTGCCGCGTCGCCGATGTTCTCGACGACGACGCCGTTGATGATCACCTTCTCGTTGCGACGCAAACTGAGCTTGAGCGGCATGGAGTTGGCCTTTCCTTCTGATGGCTCCGGCGCAGACTAGGTATTCGGACCTAATAAAGTGTAAGCCGCGCCGTCTTCGACATTCCTATCCGTTGGGGGCGGGGGAACTCGCTTAACGGAACAAGGTCAGGATCGACTGCTCGGCCTGGCCGGCGAAAGCCAGCGCCTGGAAGCCCAGTTGCTGGCGGGTCTGCAAGGCCACGAGGTTGGCGCCTTCCTCGTTCAAATCGGCGAGGCGGAGCTTGTCGGCGCCCTGCGTCAAGGTGTTGACCAGGAGAATGGAGAAATCGAGCCGCGTCTGCAGCACGCTGACGTGCGATCCCAGCGTCTTCGCCGCGCCGCGCACCTTGTCGATGGCGGAATCGACGGAGGCGATCGCCAAGTCGAACTCGGACCCTGCCGCGAGGGAAAACAAGGTGCCGACAAGCCGCGTTGCCTGAACGCTGGCGGCGGCGGCGTTCAGGATTTTGGACGCCTTCAGCGCCACGCCGACGATGTTGAGCTTCGAGGTGCTCAAGCTCGAGAACTGCACCGTCATGATCGAGGTAGTGGCGTTGACCAGGTTGATACCGTTGTAGGTGGCGTCGCCGACGAAGTTGTTGAGCTGCACCGACAGGGTGTTGAACTGCGATTTCAAGGCCACTTTTTCGATCACGGTGGCCGACTTGGCGGTGATGAGGAGGCCCTTCATCTGCTTCAGGACGCGGTCGATGGCCTCGGTGGCGTTGATGGCCACGTTCAGCGTCGAGACGCTCTGATCGACGCCGTCCTTCTTCTCGCTGATATCGGAGGCACGGTCGGCGAGCGACCTCGAGGTGAAGAATTTCACCGGATCGTCCAGGGCGGTTTGAACCTCGAGGCCGGTGGACAGGCGGCCCTGGCTGCGGGCGATCAGGTCGCTGGTCTGTTGCAGCGACAGCAGGTTGGAGCGAATCGCTCCGGAAAGAAAAATCGTCGCCATCTTCGGTTCCCTTCTGACGGTAGGCCGTCCTAGGCCGCGCGCGGTTTCCAGGGATACATGGCAAGACCCGTGCCGCGCCGGGGTGGCGCCGGCGCCGAAGGCGTTATTCCTTTCCGTTCAATATGTTGAGGACGAAGTGCTGGGGCCGGCGGGGGATGGCGAAGAGGCGTGTGCGGCAGCTTGGGCGCATGCGAAATTGCCGGGCGGCAAACACTGCCAATAATTTCTTGCCCGGTCGGGGGACGGGGCGGCGACAAAAAAAAGGGGCGGCCCGAAGGCCGCCCCTTGCGTTCAGGCTGAAAGCTACTCTTACCGGAAGAGGGTAAGAACCGCCTGCTCGGCCTGGCCGGCGAGGGCCAGGGACTGAAGCGACAACTGCTGGCGGGTCTGCAAGGCGACGAGATTCGCGCCTTCTTCGTTCAAATCCGCCAGGCGAAGCTTGTCCGCGCCTTCGGTGAGGGTGTTGATGTACACCTTCGAGAAGTCGAGGCGGGTCTGCAGGAAGCTGACATTGGCGCCCAGCGTTTTCGCCGCGCTGCGCACCGTGTCGATGGCGGTATTGATGGCGGTGATGGCCTTGTCGAAACTCGTGACGGCCGCCAGGGTGAACTTGCAGCCGGCGATCTTGGTGGCTTGCAAGCTGGCCAGGGTGTTGCCCAGGATCTTGGACGCGTTCAGGTTCTTGCCGATGATGTCGAGCTTCGAGGTGGTCTTGTTGGAGAACTGAACGGTCAGCTTCGTGGTCGTGAGGGCCACCAGGTTGATGCCGTTATAGCTGGCGTCGGCGACCAGCAGGTTCAACTGCTTCGACAAGCTGTTGAACTGGCCGGCCAGAGCCAGCTTTTCGGCCGTCGTCGCCGTCTTGGCGCTGATGACGATACCCTTGAGCTGGGCGAGGATGCTGTCGATCCCCTCGGTGGCGATGACCGCGGACTTCACGGTCGAGACGCCCTGGTCAATGCTGCTCTTGCGTTCGCTGATGTCCTTGGCGCGGTCGGACAGCCCCTTGGAGGTGAAGAAGGCTACCGCGTCGTCGATGGCGCTCGCGACCTTGAGGCCCGAGGCCAGGCGGCCCTGGGTACGGCCGGCGAGGGTCACGGTGTCCTGCAACGACAGCAGGTTTTGACGGACTGAGCCGTTAAGGAAGATTTCGGAAGCCATGGATTGCTCCTTTCTGAGCAAGCGGCCCGAAGACGGGCCGCATATTCGAACGCCGGGCAATACTTGCCCGCCGAGTCACTTCGGACTCGCGCGTTATACGGAGCAAGAGCCGTGCCGGAAAACAGCGTAAACGCCGCGACTTAGCGGGTCTGGCGAATCAGGGGCTTGGCCCCAAACGAGGGTTAGCAGGCAAGATTAACCGGCATTAGGGATCGATTCTGCCGGGCAAAATTTGCCCGCTCCCGGCAAATCTTGCCGTCAGGCGCGACGGCCGTCGGGCACGCTTAAGGGCGCGTTAAGTCTATTGCTGTGTTCTGCGCCCAGTTTCTGGGATGGCGAACGACATATGAGCATGGATGGATTTGCGCTTGGCGAGCGGCCGGTCGGGCCGGGCGCTAGCTGCCTGGTGATCGCCGAGGCCGGGGTCAACCACAATGGCGACCTGCATCTGGCGCACCGCTTGATCGACGCCGCCGCCCA
>CAZIVY010000339.1:0-1828 GCA_964542505.1 uncultured Rhodospirillaceae bacterium | reverse complement strand
GCCCTTGCGCTCCAGCGCCCGCCAAACCCCTTCATTGGACAGCCCGGTAGCGTCGGCGGCCCGCACCACCGCCTGGCCGACGTGGAAATGATCGCCGTGGGGCGCGGGCAGGTCGGTGAGGCGCACGCTGCCGCCGGCGTCCGGCGCCGCCCGCGCGGCGCGCGCCAATTCCTGCAGGATCGTCAGCGTCTTCAATTGCAGGTTGTTGAGGCCGAGGGGATTGGCTCTTGGCGGCATAGTGAACGATGCTACCATATTCGCCTTTCCGCTATGCGTCACCCTCGGCGGTAGCTGGCCAAGCAAGCTTTGGCCAGGGAGAAGCCGGTTCCCGTCTTTATACCAACTCTCATTGACGATGACTGTCCGCTTCGTCATGGCCGGGCGAAGATCCGGCCATCTACGTCTTTGACCTAGTTCGAATTTTAAGACGTGGATGCCCGCGACAACCCCCGGGTCGAAGAGCCCGGGGGCCAAGCATGACGAGTTGGGAACAGCAGGTCTTGGTATTAGCCTCAATCGGTTCGCGGGCCCGATCTATTCATCAGGAGAGCCAATTTCGGCGGACGGGCGACGCGGGCTTGGGCGAGTGGGACAGCCAAGCCGATGAGCGAGCCTGGCGCGATCTCCGATCGCTCGCCGCCGAAAAGCCGGCGGTAAAATCACCCCGTAGCGCACCAACTCAGGCGCCGGCCGCCCTGATAGGCGCGGGCGAGGCCGGCGGCGAGGAGGGATTGGGCGAGGTCGGTGCCGTCCGGCGCCAGAATCCGCGCCAGCACCCGGCCGCCGAATTTGTCGTAGGTCACGTCCACGAGCTCGGCCGTGCCCTCCGCCAGGCGGAGCGCCAAGTGCTCGCGCGCGCTCTGGGCCAGGGCGCGCTCCTGGGGGCAGGCGCCTTTCAGTTCGGGCGCGTCGACGCCGGTGAGGCGCACCAGGGTCCGCACCTTTTGCCCGAGCCAGATTTGGGCGTCCACCTCCACCGTATCGCCGTCCACCACCCGCACGACCAAAGCGTGAATGGGCCCCGCCAGCACCTCTGGGGCCGAGGAGCCCTGATTGGGGACCAGCGCCAAGCCAAGCAGCGCGGCGCCGTATATCCAGGCGGGTCGGCAGAGACTCATGGCATGATCGAGGTGACGGGGGTCCAGCGGCTTCACGACCGGTTTGATCCCATAAAGTAAATACAAGGTTAAAGTTTTATTACACTTTATATATAGATGTAGTGCTTATCAGCTTAGCACAAAACAGGAACAAAATCCAACGCACGCCCATTGAGCGATCGCGCTTTCGCTTCGGCGGGCGCTTGGCCGTGCGCCTGCCGCCTTGAACCGAGCGCCGCCGCGCCTATGTTGGGGTTAGTCTCGCGCGGCGCGAAAAGCGGCAAGTCGGAAACGGAATTCCCATGGGTTACCTGCGCACCGCAGTGCTGCTGGCTGGTTTGACCGCCGTCTTCCTGGCCGCCGGCTTTGCGCTGGGCGGCGAAGCCGGGATGCTGATCGCGCTGGTGGTTGCCGGGGCGATGAACCTGTTCGCCTATTGGAACTCCGATCGGGTCGTGCTCCGCATGTACGGCGCCCAGGAAGTAGGCCCCGCCGAAGCGCCCGAGCTTCACGCCACCGTGGCCGCGTTGGCTGGGCGCGCCGGTCTGCCTTTGCCCCGCGTCTATGTCATCGACAGCCCGCAGCCCAACGCCTTCGCCACCGGGCGCGACCCGGCTCACGCGGCGGTGGCGGTCACCACCGGCTTGCTCGCCGCCCTTGGGCCCCGCGAATTGGCCGGCGTCGTCGCCCACGAACTGGCGCACGTGAACAACCGCGATACGCTGCTGATG
>CAZIVY010000338.1:0-1692 GCA_964542505.1 uncultured Rhodospirillaceae bacterium | reverse complement strand
CCCTGCGCGGTGGTCATCACGCCGTCGCCCTGGTCGCCGATGCGCTCGATGACGCCTTCTACGAAGCGCATGGGGACCTAATCATGGCGCGCGGCGATGAAAAATTCGCGGTTGCCGTCGCTGCCCTGGATCGGGCTTTCGCATAGGCCCAGCACCGTCCAGCCGGGTTGACCGGCCAGCCAGGCGGCAATGCGCTCGCACACCTCGCCGTGCAGCGCGGCGTCGCGCACGATCCCGCCCTTGCCCACGCGCGGCCGGTCGACCTCGAACTGCGGCTTGATGAGCGCGACCATAGCGGCGCCGGGCGCGGCCAAGGCCAGCGGCGCCGGCAGGATTTTCTCCAGCCCGATGAAGCTCGCGTCGCAGACGATGACATCCGCCAGCCCGCTTATTTGCCCGCGCGTCAAATATCGCGCGTTGACGCCTTCGAGCGCCACCACGCGCGGGTCGTTCCGCAAGCGCCAGTCGAGTTGGCCGCGGCCCACGTCGATGGCATGGACCTTGGCCGCGCCACGGGCCAGCAACACGTCGGTAAAGCCGCCGGTGGACGCGCCGATATCGAGGCAAACCTTGCCGGCGGGATCGATGGCGAAACGATCGAGGGCGTGCGCGAGCTTGACGCCGCCGCGCCCGACCCAGGGGTGGGGCTTGCCGCGCAAGGAAAGATCGGCGTCGGCGGCCAGCAGGTGGCTGGGCTTTTCCAGCCGCCGCTCGCCGCTGAAGACCGCGCCGGCGAGGATCAGCGCCTGGGCGCGGGTGCGGTTTTCCGCCAGACCGCGTTCGACCAGCAGCGCGTCGAGACGCTTTTTCGCCGCCCGATTCGTCTGTCCGCTGGCGCCCATGACACAGTTATAGTCGATCGCGCCATTAAGCGTTTTTTCACCCCGCCAGCACCACAACTACCGGACAGCGGCGTACAGGATCCGAGCATGAAAGCGTGGCACGTCAAGCTTGTGCGCGACAACCTCAAGATGGCGATTCCGTTCCCGGACACGGTGCGGCGCTGGAAGCGGTCGCTCGATCCCTACCTCTCCAATCCAAAGAACGACGACGGCCTGGTGCGCGACGGCAAGGCGATAGTGGCTTTTCTGGAACGGCAAGGAATCGCCGTGCGCGGCGCCGACGTGGTCGAGATCGGCTCCGGCTGGGTGCCGGCGCTGCCGCTGACGCTGCGGGCGGCGGGGGCGCGCTCCGTCGTCACCCTGGACCAGGAGCGGCTGATGGACGCCGCGACGTTCCGCCATGCCATGCGCCTGGTGGCGAGGGCTGGCGGCACGCCGCCGCCGCCCGACAGCCAAGCGCCGCACGAGGACCTGTTGGCCGAAAACGGCATCGACTATCGCGCGCCGGCCAATTTCCAGGACCTGGCGGACGCCAGCGCCGATATCATCGTCTCGCGCGCGGTGCTGGAGCATATTTCCGAGCCCGACTTGCGTTCCATCGCCCGCCACTCGACCCGCGTCCTGCGGCCGGGCGGCGCGATCTGCCACCTGATCGACATGAGCGATCATTGGGAGCACAAGGACAAGTCGATTTCGCGGGTCAATTTCCTGCGCTACGAGGAGCCCTTCTGGCGGTTCACCGGGATCAACCCGCAAAACTACCAGAACCGCCTGCGCGGCTACGAATACGTCGCGCTGTTCAAGGAGGCCGGATTTCGCGCGCTTTCCATCGAAGGCGCGCCGGACGCGG
>CAZIVY010000337.1:0-2994 GCA_964542505.1 uncultured Rhodospirillaceae bacterium | reverse complement strand
TTCCTGGGCGCCGGCATTGGTGGTCATCACCAGCACCACGTTACGGAAATCGATGCTCTTGCCGTTGTGGTCGGTGAGCCTGCCGTGGTCCATCACCTGCAACAGGATGTTGAACAGATCGGGATGCGCCTTCTCGATTTCGTCCAGCAGCAACACCGCGTGCGGGTGCTGGTCGACGGCGTCGGTGAGCAGGCCGCCCTGGTCGAAGCCCACATAGCCCGGGGGCGCGCCGATGAGGCGCGAGACCGTGTGCCGCTCCATGTATTCGGACATGTCGAAACGCAGCAGCTCGACGCCCAGGATGTTGGCGAGCTGGCGCGCCACTTCCGTCTTGCCGACGCCGGTGGGGCCGGAGAAGAGATAGCAGCCGATGGGCTTTTCCGGCTCGCGCAGCCCCGCGCGCGCCAGCTTGATCGCGCTCGACAGCGCCTCGATCGCCTTGTCCTGGCCGTACACCACCCGTTGCAGGTCGACCTGCAGGGTCTTCAGGTTCGCCTTGTCGGCGCTCGACACCGTCTTCGCCGGGATGCGCGCGATCTTGGCGACGATGCCCTCGATCTCCTTCACCCCGATGGTCTTGCGCCGCTTGCTTTCGGGCTTCAGCATTTCCGCCGCGCCCACCTCGTCGATGACGTCGATGGCCTTGTCGGGCAGCTTGCGGTCGTTGATGTACTTCGCCGCCAATTCCACCGCCGAGCGCAACGCGTCGTCGGTGTAGCGGACATGGTGGTGGCGTTCGTAATAGGGCTTCAGCCCGCGCAGGATGCGCACCGTATCCTCGATCGAGGGTTCGTTGACGTCGATCTTCTGGAAGCGGCGCAGCAGCGCCCGGTCCTTCTCGATGTAGCTGCGGTATTCCTTGTAGGTCGAGGAACCGACGCAGCGCAGCGTGCCCGAGGCCAGCGCCGGCTTCAGCAGGTTGGACGCGTCCATGGCCCCGCCCGAGGTGGCGCCGGCGCCGATGACGGTGTGCATCTCGTCGATGAACAGGATGGCGCCGGGAATGGCTTCCAGCTCGCTCATCACCTGCTTCAGGCGCTCCTCGAAATCGCCGCGGTAGCGCGTGCCCGCCAGCAGCGCCCCCATGTCGAGCGCGTAGATGGTCGAGTCGTGCAACACCAGCGGCACGTCGCCGAGCACGATGCGCCGCGCCAGGCCCTCGACGATCGCCGTCTTGCCCACGCCCGGATCGCCGACGAACAGCGGGTTGTTCTTGGTGCGCCGGCACAGAATCTGGATGGTGCGATCGACTTCGGCGTCGCGCCCGATCAACGGATCGATCTTCCCGGCGCGCGCTTTCTGGTTGAGGTTGATGCAATAGGCCGCCAGCGCCTCAGTGCCCTTGGCGGGGCCGCGATCGGCGCCGCGGTCGGGGCCGCGGTCGGCGTTGCGCTCGGGGCCGCGTTCGCGGTCCCCGCCGCCTTCGCCCTCGTTGTTCTCGGCGCCGCGCAGGTTGCGCCGTTCGGGCTTGGCTCCGGGCGTCTTGGCGATGCCGTGGCTCATGTAACTCACCGCGTCGAGCCGCGTCATTTCCACGTCGTGCAGGAAATAAACGGCATGGCTCTCGCGCTCGGAGAAGATCGCCACCAGCACGTTGCCGCCGGTCACTTCCTCGCGTCCCGACGACTGGACGTGGAAAAGGGCGCGCTGCACCGCCCGCTGGAAGCTCAAGGTAGGCTTGGCTTCGTCGCGCCCGGCGACGATCAGCCCGCGCAACTCCTCGTCCAGGAAGGTGCCCACCCGCTGGCGCAGGCGCTCGATATCGACATTGCAGGCGCGCATGACCGCCGTCGCGTCCTGGTCTTCGGTCAGGGCGTAGAGCAGATGTTCGAGGGTGGCGAACTCGTGCCGCCGCGACGTCGCCAGCGACAAGGCGCGATGCAGGGTCTGTTCAAGGATACGCGACAAGGCTGGCACGGGATGAACCTCTCAGGCCTTTTCCATGGTGCACTGCAAGGGGTGCTGATTTTGCCGGGCGAAATCGACGACTTGCGTCACTTTCGTCTCCGCCACTTCGTAGGTGAAGACGCCACACACGCCGATGCCTTTTTGGTGGACGTGCAGCATGATGCGCGTCGCCTCGTCGCGGTTCTTTTGGAAGAACCGCTCGAGGATCAGGACAACGAACTCCATCGGCGTGTAATCGTCGTTGAGAAGCAGCACCTTGTACATCGGCGGCTTCTGCGTCTTGGCGCGCGCCTTCGTCACCACGCCGGTGACGGTGCCGCGTCCGTTATCGCGCTTCTGGTCGCTCATGGGCGGCTGACTACGCTTCCCTGTCGCGAGAGCGATTATCGATTTGGTAATAATAACCGACAGGGGCTACTGAATTCCAGTCCCCGAAAGCGGTATGCACCGCAATTGACTATCTCCAATGCGCTCGGGCCAAAATGGCGCGCTTGGCATGGCCGTTACCTGTGATTATAGCCACCAAGCCGTGCCGGTCGTGCGGCGCTGGGTATTCCGAAGCCAAGGGGAACCTTAATACCCCCGGACCAAGGGAGGGGGGAATGGAAAAGTCCGCCTTTTTTGCGTTTCGCGTTAGGGATCGCTTGCGTGCCCTTGCTGGCCGGCCAAGCGACGGCCGCCGCGTTCTTTCTGAAAGAGCAAGGCGCTACCGGGCAGGGCAATGCCTTCGCCGGCGCCACCGCCGGGGCCGAGGACATCACGTACATGTTCTGGAACCCGGCCGGTTCGACCCGCCACGACGGGAATTAAACCGCCGCCGGCGCCAGCATCATTATCCCGCGGCCGGAGTTCAGTAACGGGGTGGCGAGCAACTTTGGCAGTGTCACTATCGGCGGCAATCTGAGCGGCGAATTCGAGCCCTCGGTGGACATCCTCGTCGTCCAAGGGTCTATAATACCAAAGGCCCTTGAGCTTGGCCTTTGTTGTTGCCGTTCGTGCTGAGAGCCGCGCGGCGCGTAAGTCGCGCGGCGTCTCGAAGCACGGACGGCCTGTTCGCCCTTCGAGACGCGCCCTCCGGGCGCCCTC
>CAZIVY010000336.1:0-3489 GCA_964542505.1 uncultured Rhodospirillaceae bacterium | reverse complement strand
GAAAAAGCGCCTCCGGCGGCCGGCGGCGTAGCCGCAAACCAAAAAACCGCCGCGCCGTTCAAGAACAATTCCTTCGGCGTGAAGCTGGCCGGCTGCCCGCTGGAAGAAAAGATTTCGGAAATGCACGTGGCCAAGGTGGCCGGCTGGTCGATGGCGGCGCTGGCCATCGTCATCGTGGACAATCCCATGGCGCCGGCCACCGGCCACCGCATCTGCAACGACTGCATGAAATCCTGCATCTTCCAAAAGCAGGATCCGGTCGACATTCCGCAAGCCGAAAGCCGCGTGCTCAAGGACGTGCTGGAACTGCCCTGGGGCTTCGAGATCTATTCGCTGCTGACGCGCTGGAACCCGCTGAACGTGGAGCGGCCGCTGCCGCGCCCGCCCAGCGGCAGGCGGGTCCTGGTGGTGGGCATGGGCCCGGCCGGGTTCACGCTGGCGCATCACTTGCTCAACGACGGGCACAGCGTGGTGGGCGTGGATGGCCTGAAAATCGAACCGCTGGCGTCGGAGCACAATGGCGTCGGCCCGGGCGGCGCAGCCGCCCTCAACACTATGTTTGGCGCGCCCAGCGGCGACCTTCCTTCGCCCGCCGAAGCGGGTTTCGCGAAGGCGGGAGCCGCCGGGCCTATCGATAGCGCGCGAAGCGCGCGGGGCGCGCCGGGGGGCGAGCGGGCGCCCTTCGCTCCCATCCGCGACGTGCGCGAACTTTATGAGTCCCTGGACGAGCGGGTGATGGCGGGCTTCGGCGGCGTCGCCGAATACGGCATCACCGTGCGCTGGGACAAGAATTTCCTCAAACTCGTGCGCCTGGTGCTGGAGCGGCGCGACGGTTTCGCGCTCTATGGCGGGGTGCGCTTCGGCGGCACGCTGGGGGTGGACGAGGCGTTCGCGCAAGGGTTCGATCACGTGGCGCTGGCCATGGGCGCCGGCGGGCCGACCGTGCTCGATCTGCCCAACGGCCTGGCGCGGGGCGTGCGCGCGGCCTCCGACTTCCTCATGGCGCTGCAACTCACCGGCGCGGCGAAGGCGGATTCGATCGCCAACATGCAGTTGCGTCTGCCGGCGGTGGTGGTGGGCGGCGGGCTGACCGGCATCGACACCGCGACCGAGGCGCTGGCCTATTACCCCGTGCAAGTGGAAAAATTCCTCCGCCGCTACGAGGCGCTGGCGGCCGACAGGGGCGAGCCGGCGGTGCGCGCCGCCTGGGACGAGGAGGAGCAACAGATCGCCGATGAGTTCCTTGCCCACGCGCGATCGCTGCGCGCCGAGCGCCAGGCCGGGGCGGCGGCGGGGCGGGCGCCGCGGCTCCTGGAACTCCTGCGCTCCTGGGGCGGGGTGACGCTGGTCTATCGCCGGCGCCTGATCGACAGCCCGGCCTATACGCTCAACCACGAAGAGGTGGAAAAAGCGCTCGAGGAAGGCATTACGTTCGCCGAGGAGCTATCGCCGGTGGCGGTGGAGGTGGATGAATTCGGCCACGCGCGGGCGCTGCGCTTGAGGCGCGCCGGCGGCGGCGAGTTCGAGATGCCGGCGCGCGCCATACTGGTCGCCGCCGGCACCCAGCCCAACACCGTGCTGGCGCGGGAAGACGAGGTGAATTTCCGCCGCCAGGGGCGCTCGTTCGCGGCCATTGATGAAGACGGCCAGAAGGTGACGCCCGAAGCCCGCAACGCCAAGCCCGGCGCCGTCGAGGTGCTGGTGCACCGGGCCGGCGACGGCCGCACGATCAGCTTCTTCGGCGACCTGCATCCGAGCTATTTCGGCAGCGTGGTGAAAGCCATGGGCAGCGCCAAGCAGGGCTACCCCATTGTCAGCCGGCTGTTGAACGCGCGGCCCCCCGCGACGCCTGAATCCGACGCCCAGTTCCGCGCCCGCATGGACGACGATCTGCGCCCGCGCGTGCATCAGGTGACGCGGCTTACGCCCACCATCGTCGAAGTGGTGGTGCGCGCGCCCTTGGCGGCGCGGCAGTTTCAGCCCGGCCAGTTTTATCGCCTGCAAAACTTCGACACCCTGGCGCCGGTGGCGGAAGGCACGCGCCTGGCCATGGAGGGCCTGGCGATGACCGGCGCCTGGGTGGACAAGGAGCGCGGGCTGGTGTCGGTGATCGTGCTCGAAATGGGCGGCTCCAGCGACATTTGCGCGCTGTTGCGGCCGGGGGAGCCGGTGGTCCTCATGGGGCCGACCGGCTCGGCGACCGAAATCCCGGCCGGGCAGACGGTGCTGCTGGCGGGGGGCGGGCTGGGCAACGCGGTGCTGTTCTCCATCGGCAAGGCGCTGCGGGCGGCGGGGTCGCAAGTGCTCTATTTCGCCGGCTACCGCCGCGCCGGCGACCGCTACAAGGTGGCCGATATCGAAGCGGCGGCCGACGTCATCGTCTGGGCGTGCGACGAGGGCCCGGCGTTCGTCCCCGGCCGTCCCCAGGACCGCGCCTTCGTGGGCAACATCGTCCAGGCGATGCGGGCTTATGGCGAAGGCCGGCTCGGGGTCGCGCCGATCGCGCTCAAGGCGGTCGATCGCATCCTGGCCATCGGGTCGGACCGCATGATGGCGGCGGTGGCGGCGGCGCGCCACGGGGTATTGGCGCCCCATTTGCGCCCCGATCACGTCGCCTTCGGTTCGATCAACTCGCCCATGCAATGCATGATGAAAGAGATTTGCGCCCAGTGCCTGCAACCGCATGTCGATCCGGCTACGGGTGCGCGCAGTTGCGTCTTCTCCTGCTTCAACCAGGACCAGCCGCTCGACCGCGTGGACTGGGCGGCGCTCGGCGCGCGGCTGCGCCAAAACAGCGTGCAGGAAAAACTCACGCGCCAGTGGATCGACCGCTGCCTGATCGCCCTCGGCGCCCGCCGGGCGGCGTAATTCCTGTAGGGGCGGGTTTGAAACCCGCCCCTACTTGGCGCGGGCGATCAGTTCGGCCAGCAGGCCGCGGTGGCATTTGGCGGGATCGGCGCAGGCGCAAAGCAGCGTCAGGCGCTGGCCGCTTTTATCGAGGTGGCGCAACAGGCGCAGGAACGAACGCTGGCCCTTCATCTCGGCGCGGTAGCGGGCGGCGAAGGCGCGCCAGGCGGCGTAGCCGCCCTCATTGAAATGTCTGGCGCGCGAAGCGCGCCGGGGCATGGCGCCGTGGAGATAGGCCGCGATCAGCTCCGCCGAGGGCGCTAAGTCGGGCCAGTTGAAATCGACTTGGGCGGTGGCGACGCCGCGCGGCCAATAGCGCATCACCAGACAGCGCCAGCCGTCGTCTGGGCCACGCGGGGAAAAGGCGTTCTTGGCGGTAAGCACCGGCATCGCCGGTGCAGTCTATCAGGTGGCGCGGGACTTGGGAGGGCCGCCGATGCCGGCGGCGGGCCCGAGTTTCCGCAGGGCTTCGCGCGCCAATTCCTCGCGGGTCTTCGGATCGAGCTGATCGAGGACATGCTGCTTCGAGGCGGTGACCGCCATGGCGTCGCGGATGAGCTTCTCGCGCGCCGGCGTCATCGG
>CAZIVY010000335.1:0-26223 GCA_964542505.1 uncultured Rhodospirillaceae bacterium | reverse complement strand
GGGGGCCGGCGATCAATCGAGAAGGGCGATGGCGGTCGGCGCGTCGGCGGCGCCCTTCGCCAGATCCTCGAACTCGGTGATGTTGTTGATGTCGGTGCCCATCGCCACGTTGGTCACGCGCTCGAGGATGATTTCGACCACCACCGGCACTTTGTGTTCCGCCATCCACGCCTTGGCCTGCTTGAAGGCGGCCTGGATCTTGTCCGGCTCGCGCACCCGCAGCGCCTTGCAGCCCAACCCCTCGACGACCTTGACATGATCGACCCCGTAGCCAGCGAGCTCGGGCGAGTTGATGTTGTCGAACGCCAGTTGCACGCAGAAATCCATGTTGAACCCGCGCTGCGACTGGCGAATCAGGCCGAGGTAGGAATTGTTCACCAGCACCAGGATGAAGGGCAGTTGGAACTGCGCGCCCACCGCCAGCTCCTCGATCAGGAACTGGAAGTCGTAGTCGCCGGCAATGGCGACGATCGGCATGTCCGGATCGGCGGCCCGCACGCCGAGAGCGGCGGGGATGGTCCAGCCGAGCGGCCCGGCCTGGCCGCAGTTGATCCATTGCCGGGGCTTGTAAACGTGCAGGAACTGCGCCGCCGCGATCTGCGACAATCCGATGGCCGAGACGAAGCAGGTTTCCTTCCCGAACGCCTTGTTTATTTCCTCGTAGACCCGCTGCGGCTTGATCGGCACCTCGTCGAAGTGCGTGCGGCGCAGCATGGTTTTCTTGCGCTCACGGCATTCCTTGACCCAGACTTGGCGGTTCTTGAGCTTGTGCGCCGCCTTCATCTCCTTCGCGCCCGCGACGAACAACGCCAGCGCCGCCTTGGCGTCCGATACGATGCCGTAGTCGGGCATGAAAACACGGCCGATCTGCATGGGATCGATGTCCACATGCACGAACTTTCGGCCCTTGGTGTAGACCTCGACCGAGCCCGTATGGCGATTGGCCCAGCGGTTGCCGATACCGAGCACGAAATCGGACGCCAGCAACGTGGCGTTGCCATAGCGATGCGCGGTCTGCAATCCGGCCATGCCCACCATCAAGGGATGGTCGTCCGGGATCGTGCCCCAGCCCATGAGGGTGGGCACGACGGGCACCCCGGTCACCTCGGCGAAGGCCTGCAACAAGTCCGCGGCGTCGGCGTTGACGATGCCGCCGCCAGCGACGATAAGCGGCCGTTCGGCCTCGTTCAGCATCGATAGCGCTTTTTCGATTTGCGCCCGCGTCGCCGCCGGCTTGTAAACCTGCAGGGGCGAGTAGGTCTCGGCGTCGAACTCGATTTCCGCCATCTGCACGTCGAAGGGCAGATCGAGGAGCACCGGCCCCGGCCGCCCGGAGCGCATGACATGAAAGGCCTGCTGGAACATTCGCGGCACCAGGGCGGGTTCCCGCGCCATGGCCGCCCACTTGGCCACCGGCTTGGCGATCGATTCGATGTCGACGGCCTGAAAGTCCTCCTTGTACAGCCGGGCGCGCGGCGCCTGGCCGGTGATGCACAGGATCGGGATGGAATCCGCCGCGGCGGAATAGAGCCCGGTTATCATGTCGGTGCCCGCCGGGCCGGAGGTGCCGATGCAGACGCCGATATTGCCGGCCTTGGCGCGGGTATAGCCCTCCGCCATGTGCGAGGCGCCCTCGACGTGGCGGGCGAGGATGTGGCGGATGGTATTGCGCGGCCGGATCGCGGCGTAAAGCGGATTGATGGCGGCGCCCGGCACGCCGAAAGCGCAGGTCACGCCTTCCTTCTCCAACACCAGCACGGCGGCCTGAGCCGCGGTCATACGCGCCATGGCGCCCCTCCCCTACGGTTCTTGTCGTTAGAGCATGATTCGATAGCCTGGAACAGGCTGCGCCGGAAGGGCGTCAAAGAGTATCGATTGCCGATTTTAGGCACTGTCAAAAAATCGCGCATAGTCCCGGCCGTTGTCCGGCCCCTATGATTTCCGCTAGCGGGCGGTGATAGACTATCGCCCGCGGACGCTTTCCCGGCGGCAAGATTGCAACAAGAACCGGGAGCGTGATGGCCCAGAATAGAGGGACCGGGAGGAAAAGGTGGGCCGGCTGACGACGCATGTGCTCGACACCAGCACGGGATCTCCGGCGAGCGGGATCGCGATAAAGCTCTATCGCCTGGCCGGCGAGGCGCGATCTCTACTGGCCGAAACGGTCACCAACGCCGACGGGCGTTGCGACCGGCCGGTCATCGAGGGCGCGGCCTTCTCGGCTGGCGTCTATGAACTGGTGTTCCACGCCGGATCTTATTTCGACGGCCGCGGGCTGAAATCGCCGCAGCCGAGATTCCTCGACCAGGTGGTTCTCCGCTTCGGCGTCGCCGCGCCCGAGCAACATTACCACGTGCCTTTGCTGCTCACGCCTTACAGTTACGCCACCTACCGGGGCAGTTGAGAAGAGAGGGAACAGGCGGACCGCCGATGATCGACCGGGTGACATTTCTCCTCAACGGCGAGATCAAGACCCTCGCCGGCATTTCGCCCACGGCGACGGTGTTGAACTTCCTGCGCCGCGAATTGCGCCTGACCGGAACCAAGGAGGGTTGCGCCGAAGGCGATTGCGGCGCCTGCACGGTGGTGGTGGGCGAACTCCGCGGCGAGCGGGTGACCTACCGCGCGGTCAATGCCTGCATCCAGTTCGTGCCCATGCTCGAGGGCAAGGCCTTGGTCACGGTGGAGGGCCTTAAGGGCCCGGCCGGCGCGCTGCATCCCTGTCAGCAGGCGCTGGTGGACAACCACGGCTCCCAGTGCGGCTTCTGCACCCCCGGTTTCGTCATGTCGCTCTACGCGGCCCATGTCGGCGAAGCGCGGCCAAGCCATCAGCGCATCAACGATATTCTTGCCGGCAATCTGTGCCGCTGCACCGGCTACGGCCCCATCGTCCAGGCGGCGGACGCCATGTACGCCCACGGCGCTCCGGCCTGGGACGTGGCGCGGCGCGAGCGCGAGCGCGAGCTTCTGCAGCGCATCGCCCACCGCGATACGGTGGCGATCGAGCACGCGGGGCAGCGGTTCTTCTCGCCGGCCACCGTCGGCGACCTGGCGCGCCTCTACCGCCAGCATCCCGACGCCGTCATTGTCGCCGGCGCGACCGACGTCGGCCTGTGGGTCACCAAGCAGCACCGTGAATTGGCGACCGTCATCCATATCGGGCGCGTCGCCGAATTGCAGCGGATCGACGAATCCGGCGGCCGTCTCCGCATCGGCGCCGGCGTGCCCTACACCGACGCCGAGGCGACCATCGCCCGGCACTTTCCCGACTTTGGCGAACTCATGCGCCGGCTCGGCGCCGTGCAGGTGCGCAACGCCGGCACCATGGGCGGCAACGTGGCCAACGGATCGCCCATCGGCGACAGCCCGCCGGCGCTCATCGCGCTCGGGGCCGAGTTGGTGTTGCGCCTGGGCGACGCGCGCCGCCGCATCCCGCTGGAATCGTTCTTCCTCGCCTACGGCAAGCAGGATCGCGCCCCCGGCGAATTCGTCGAATCGATCGAGGTGCCGCTGCTCGACGATCCCGAACGCTTGAAGTGCTACAAATTGACCAAGCGCTTCGACCAAGACATCACCGCCGTCTGCGGCTGTTTCAACCTGCGCGTTCAAGGCGGCATCTGCGTCGAGGCGCGCATCTGTTTTGGCGGCATGGCGGCGACGCCCAAGCGCGCGCGCGCGGTGGAAGCCGCGCTGACGGGCAAGCCGTGGACGGCGGCGACGGTCGAGCAGGCGCTGGCGGCGTTCGAGCGCGACTACGCTCCCATCAGCGACATGCGCGCCTCGGCGGCCTACCGCATGCGGGCGGCGAAGAACCTGCTGCTCAAATACTTCCGCGAATCCTCGCACCCCCTGGCCGAGACCCGGCTTGTGGGCCGTCACGCCGCCTTCGGGTAACGCCATGCGCGCCGCCCAGCCGAAACCAAGACCCGCCGCCATCGAGGGCGGCGTGCGCTCGGCGCTCCGTCACGACAGCGGCCACAAGCACGTTACCGGCGAGGCGATCTATACCGACGACATCCCCGAGCCACCGGGCACGCTGCAGGTTTTCATCGCCACCAGCGAGCGGGCGCATGCCGTGGTGACGCGGCTCGACGTGGCGCGGGTACGGGTGGCGCCCGGCGTCGCATTGGTGCTTACCGCCGCGGACGTCCCCGGCGTCAACGACGTGAGCCCCATCGCCGGCGACGATCCGATGTTCGCCGACGGGTTGGTGGAATATTACGGCCAGTCGCTGTTCGCGGTGGCCGCCGACACGATCGAGCACGCCCGTGCCGCCGCCAGGCTGGCGAGCATCGACTACGCGGAAAAGCCCGCCGTCCTCACCGTCGACGACGCCATGACGGCGAAACTGTTCCTGGGGCCGCCAAAGGTCATGAAACGGGGCGACGCGGCGGCCGCCATCGCGGCGGCGCCGCACCGCCTGGAGGGCCGTTTCTACGTTGGCGGCCAGGAACATTTCTATCTCGAGGGCCAGGTCTCGCTCGCGGTTCCCGGCGAGGACAAGGACGTCACGGTCTATTGTTCGACCCAGCATCCGAGCGAAATCCAGCACAAGGTGGCGCATGTTCTGGGCGTGCCCAACCACGCGGTGAACGTCGAGGTGCGCCGCATGGGCGGGGCCTTCGGCGGCAAGGAAAGCCAGGGCAACTTGCTGGCGGCGGCCGCAGCGCTGGTCGCCAAGGCCACCGGCCGCCCCGCCAAGGTCTGCTACGACCGCGACGACGACATGATGATTACCGGCAAGCGGCACGACTTCCGCATCGACTACCGCGTGGGCTTCGACGGCGCGGGCAATATCCTCGGCATCGAATTCGATCAGGCGGCCCGTTGCGGCATGTCGTGGGATCTGTCGGAACCGATCGCCGACCGGGCGATGTTCCACGCCGACAACTGCTATTATCTGCCGGCGGTGCGCATTACGTCCTACCGCTGCAAGACGCACACGCAGTCCAACACCGCCTTCCGCGGCTTCGGCGGTCCGCAAGGCATGATTGGCATGGAACGGGTGATCGACGTCGTCGCCCACCACCTGGGCATGGATCCGCTGGCGGTGCGGCGAGCCAATTTCTACGCCCACAAGGATGCGCCCGGCGGCGACCGGCGCTTGACGCCCTACCAGATGACGGTCACCGACTGCGTCATCCAGGACATCGTCGACCAGTTGGCGGAGACGTCGGACTACCGGCGGCGGCGGGACGGCATCCGCGCCTGGAACAAGCAAAGCCCGGTGCTGAAGCGCGGCATCGCCCTCACCCCGGTCAAGTTCGGCATTTCCTTCACCAAGACTTTCCTCAACCAGGCGGGCGCGCTGGTGCACGTCTACAACGACGGCTCCATCCAGCTCAATCACGGCGGCACCGAGATGGGCCAGGGCCTGAACACCAAGGTGGCGCAAGTCGTGGCGGAGGAATTCCAGGTCGACATCGACCAGGTGAAGATCACCGCGACGGCGACCGCCAAGGTGCCCAACACCTCGGCCACCGCCGCCTCGTCGGGGACGGACCTCAACGGCATGGCGGCCAGGAACGCCGCCGGCAAGATCAAGGCGCGGCTGGTCGAATTCCTCGCCGAGCGTCATCAGACGGACAAGAGCGACATCGCGTTTCTGCCCGGGCGGGTGCGGGTTGGCGGCGCCGAAATACCTTTCGGCGAGGTCGTCCAGAGCGCCTATTTCGCCCGCGTGCCGTTATCGGCCACGGGTTTCTACGCCACGCCCAAGATCAGTTGGGACGCGGCCGAGGCCAAGGGCCGTCCCTTCTTCTATTTCGCCTATGGCGCGGCGGTTTCGGAGGTCGCCATCGACACGCTGACCGGCGAGAACCGCATCTTGCGCGTCGATATCGTGCACGACGTGGGCAAGTCGCTGAACCCGGCCATCGACCTCGGTCAGATCGAAGGCGGGTTCGTCCAAGGCGCCGGCTGGCTGACCACCGAGGAACTGGTGTGGGACGACAAGGGCCGGCTGCGGACCCATGCGCCCTCGACCTACAAGATACCGGCGTCGTCCGACCGCGCACCCGACATGCGGATCGCGCTCTTCGCCCGCGGCGAGAACGTCGAGGAGACGATCTACAGCTCGAAGGCCGTGGGCGAGCCACCGCTGATGCTCGGCATTTCGGTGCTGCTGGCGCTGTCGGACGCCATCGCCAGCGTCGACGGCTACCGCGCGTTTCCGGCGCTCGATGCCCCGGCGACGCCGGAGCGGATCTTGACCACCCTCGACGGCCTCAAGGCGCGGGCAGGCTAGCGCCATGGAACCAACAATGTGCGGCACACCCCCCACCCCACCCTCCCCCTCGGCGGGGGAGAGCTGGGGTGGGGGCGACCTGCGAATTTGCGCAAGTCGATGATAGCGCCATGAACGCAGGCTGGGTGGAAACCGTCCTCGATCAGCTCTCCCGCCACACCCGGGCGGCGGTGGTGACGGTGGTGCGCGCCGACGGCTCGACGCCGCGGGAGGCGGGCGCGGCCATGGTGGTGACGGTCGAGGCCACGCACGGCACCATCGGCGGCGGCGCGCTGGAGTACGAAGCCATCGCCCGCGCGCGCGCTTTCCTTGCGCAGGAAACCGAACCCAAGGCCTGGCGGCGCGAGACGCTCGACCTGCCCCTCGGCCCTACGCTTGGCCAGTGCTGCGGCGGTTTCGCGCGGCTCTTGATTGAAATCTTCACCCACCGCGAGGGCGGCGAATTGACGGCGTCAATCGGCGCCAACGCGTCCGCGAATGCCCTCATGCTCCGCCCGCTGGTGAGCGGCGTGGCGCCAGCCATGGCCAGCCACCGCAAGGACGCCGGCGACTGGCCGCTGCCGGTGCTGCGCGCCGTGCGCGACATGCTGTCGGGCGCGCGGCCGAACGAGGCGTTGCTTCTGCGCGGCCACAAGGGCGCCCCGGATTGGTTCGTCGCGCCCCTGTCGCGGCGCACCACGCCACTTTACCTTTTCGGCGCCGGGCATGTGGGCCGCGCCGTGGCGCGGGTGCTGGAGGGCCTGCCCTTCGACCTCGTCTGGATTGATACCGCCCGCGCCCGCTTTCCGGCCGCGATCCCGGCATTCGCCAGAATCGCGGTGACAAGCGATCCGGCTTCCCTCGCGGCCCAGGCGCCGCCCGGCGCTTTTCACCTGGTCATGACCTATTCGCATCCGCTCGACCTCGCCATCTGCCACGCCTTGCTGCGGCGGGGCGATTTTGCTTATCTCGGGCTCATCGGTTCGCGGACGAAGCGGGCGCGCTTCGTCAAGCGGCTGGCCGAGGCCGGCATCCCGGATTCCATGCTTGGCCGGCTGACCTGCCCGATCGGCATTCCGGGCCTTTCGGGCAAGGAGCCGCCCATGATCGCCGTCTCCACCGCCGCCGACCTGATCCAACGCCTGGCGGCGGCGGACAAACGCGCCGAAGCCGTGGAAAGCTAGCGCCATGACCGATTTCCCCCTTCTCGAACTGGCCGACATCACCAAGGCGTTCCCCGGCGTGCTCGCCAACGACCGGGTCTCGTTTTCCATCGGTCACGGCGAGGTGCATGCCCTGTTGGGCGAGAACGGCGCCGGCAAGTCGACCCTGGTGAAAATGATCTATGGAGTCATGCGGCCCGACTCAGGCGTCATGCACATCAACAGCGAAACCTATGCCCCGGCCAAGCCCTCGGAGGCGCGCGCCCACGGCATCGGCATGGTGTTCCAGCATTTCTCGTTGTTCGAGGCGCTGACGGTGGTGGAGAACATTGCGCTCGGCATCAGCCCCGAACTCACCCACGGCGACCTCGCCACGCGCGTGGTGGAAATTTCGAGCGCCTACGGCCTCAAGCTCGAACCCCACCGGCTTGTCGGAACGCTGTCGGTGGGCGAGCGCCAGCGGGTGGAAATCGTGCGCTGCCTGTTGCAAAACCCGCGCCTCGTCATCATGGACGAGCCCACCTCGGTGTTGACGCCCCAGGAAGTCGAGGTCCTGTTCGCTACCCTGCGGCGTTTGGCCGCCGAAGGCTGCTCGATCCTCTATATCTCGCACAAGCTCGATGAAATCCGCGCCTTGTGCAGCCGCGCCACGGTGCTCCGCGCCGGCCGCGTCGTCGCCGGTTGCGACCCCCGGAAGGAAACCTCGAAAAGCCTCGCCGAGATGATGATCGGCACCTCGCTGTCCAGCCCGACGCGCGAGAGAACCAGCGTCGGCGCGGCGCGGCTCGCCATCGACAGCCTGACGCTCGCCAGCGAGGAACATTTCGGCACCGATCTCGACCGGATTTCGCTCACCGTGCGGGCGGGCGAAATTCTGGGCATCGCCGGCGTCGCCGGCAACGGCCAGATCGAGTTGATGGAGGCGCTGATTGGCGAGCGACTGGCGAACCAGGCGGACGCCATCGTCATCGACGGCGCGGCGGTCGGCCGCGCCGGGCCGGAAGCGCGGCGGTTGCGCGGCATGTGTTTCGTGCCGGAGGAACGCCTGGGCCATGGCGCGGTGCCGGACATGTCGCTGTGGGAAAACGCGATCCTGTCCGCCGCGAAGCGCAAGAATCTCACCCACCGCGGCTTCATCGACATTGGCGCCGCCAATCGCTTCGCCAGCGAAGTCGTAACCGCGTTCAACGTCAAGACCGCCGGGGTCGAACACGCCGCGCGCGGGCTGTCCGGCGGCAATTTGCAGAAGTTCATCATGGGGCGCGAGATCATGCAGGCGCCCACGGTGCTGATCGCCGCGCAGCCCACCTGGGGCGTTGACGCCGGCGCCGCCGCCCAGATCCACCGCATGCTGTTGCAATTGGCTCAAGCCGGAACGGCATTGTTGATCATCAGCCAGGATCTCGACGAGTTGTTCGCCATTTCGACCCGGATCGCGGTCATCGCCGGCGGCCGGGTATCGGCGCCGGAACCGGTGGAAACGATCACCATCGAGGCCATCGGGCGGCGCATGGGCGGTGGGGCGGAATCGAGGTCTGCCCATGCTTAAGTTGGAACGGCGCAAGGAACCCTTGCCGTCGATGGTCTACGCGACCCCGGTGATCGCGGTGGGGCTTACCATCGCCGCCGGCCTGGTCTTGTTCGCCTTGCTCGGCAAGGCGCCGGTCCGCGCCATCACGCTTATTTTCATCGAGCCGCTGACCTCGCTCCGCAGCGTCAGCGAGCTTCTGGTCAAGGCGACGCCGCTGATCCTCATCGCCATCGGCCTTTCCTTCGGCTTCCGGGCGGGGGTGTGGAACATCGGCGCCGAGGGGCAGTTCACCATCGGCGCGCTCACCGGCGGCAGCGTCGCCCTCGCCGTCTATCCGGCCGAAGGACCCTGGCTGTTGCCGCTCATGAGCCTGGCCGGCATATTGGGCGGCATGGCGTGGGCGGCCATTCCGGCCTATCTGCGCACGCGCTTCAACGCCAACGAAATCCTGGTCAGCCTCATGCTGGTCTATGTGGCGGTGCTGCTGCTCAGCGTGCTAATTCACGGCGCGCTGCGCGATCCCGAAGGGCACAACTTTCCCGAAAGCCGCTTGTTCCAGAATTGGGGCTTGCTGCCCAGCCTCATTCCCGGCACCCGCGCCCATATCGGCTTCGTGATCGCCTTGGTGATCGCCGCCGGCGCCTTTATCGCGCTCGAGCGCCACATGATCGGCTTTCGCGTCAAGGTGCTGGGACAGGCGCCGCGCGCCGCCCGCTTCGCCGGCTATTCGGAAAAGCGCCTGGTATGGACGTGCTTGATGATCTCGGGCGGCCTGGCCGGCCTTGCCGGCTTGTTCGAAGCCGCCGGACCCGTGGGTCAATTGGTGCCGGCGCTGCCGGTGGGCTACGGCTTCACCGCCATCATCGTCGCCTTTCTCGGCCGCCTGCATCCGCTCGGCATCGTGCTTGGCGGCATGTTGATGGCCTTGACCTATATCGGCGGCGAGACGGCGCAGATCGCCATGAATCTGCCCAGCGCCACCACCAGCGTATTTCAAGGCATGCTGCTGTTCTTCCTGCTGGCCGCCGACGTGCTGGTCAACTACCGCTTCAGGTGGATCGCGCGGCGCACCGGCGCCCGGGCGCCCGCGCCGGCCGCCAAGACGCAACCCGCGGAGTGAAGGAAACGCCATGGACCTCCTGGTCAACATCCTGATCGGCGTCATCGTGGCGGCAACGCCGCTGGTTTTCACCGCCGTGGGCGAGCTGGTGGTCGAGAAATCCGGCGTCCTCAATCTCGGCGTCGAGGGCATGATGATCGTCGGCGCCATCGCCGCTTTCGCCGCCACCATCGCCACCGGCAGCTACACGCTCGGCATCGTGGCGGCGCTGGTGGCTGGCGCGATCATGGCCGGGCTGTTCGGCGTGCTGACGCTGACGCTCTTGTCCAATCAGGTGGCGTCCGGGCTGGCGCTAACCATGTTTGGCCTCGGCCTCTCGGCGCTTTGGGGTCAGGCCTATTCCGGCCTTTCCACCGGCAATTTCCCGCAATTGCACATTCCGTTCCTAAGCGACATTCCGCTGCTCGGCACGCTGCTGCTCTCGCGCGACATCTTCGTCTATCTGTCGTTCGCCCTGGTGGTGGCGGTCGCCTGGTTCCTGAACCATACGCGTGGCGGCCTGATCCTGCGCGCCGTCGGCGAGAATCACGATGCCGCGCACGTCATCGGCTACTCCGTCGTCGGTTGCCGGTATCTGGCGCTGATGTTCGGCGGCGCCTGCGCCGGCCTGGGCGGCGCCTATCTTTCGCTGGTGCAAACGCCGCTGTGGGTGGAAAAGATGACCGCCGGGCGCGGTTGGATCGCGCTCGCGCTGGTGGTTTTCGCCACCTGGCGGCCGGGGCGGGCGCTGCTCGGCGCCTATCTGTTCGGCGGCATCACCATTCTGCAGCTTCATAGCCAGGGCTTCGGCATCGAGGTCGACGCGCAATTGCTGTCGATGCTGCCCTATCTCGCCACCATCGCGGTGCTGGTCGTCATCTCGCGCGACGCGATGAAGGTGAAACTCAACGCGCCGGCTTGTCTCGGCAAGGTGTTCTACGCGTCCGGTTGAAACAGAAAGGTCAAGGGAGGAATCATCATGTCCATGAAAACCATCCACAAGACGCTTATCGGCCTGATCGCGGCGGTCGCCGTCGCGACGGCCTCGACCGCCGCCTTCACGCAGGCGAAAACGACGAAGGTCGGCTTCATCTATGTCGGACCCATCGGCGATCAAGGCTGGTCCTACCAGCACCACAAGGGCCTCGAGGCGGTGAAGAAGGAATTCGGCGACAGGGTCGCGACGACCTATGTCGAGAACGTATCCGAAGGCCCCGATGCCGAGCGCGTGATCGACCAGCTTGTCGCTGCCGGCAACGAGATCATCTTCACCACCTCGTTCGGCTTCATGAATCCGACGCTGAAGGTCGCCCAGCGCAACCCGAAGGTGAAATTCGAGCATGTCTCCGGCTTCAAGCGCTCCGATAACGTCGCCACCTCCAACATCCGTTTTTACGAAGGCCGTTACGTGGCCGGCATCATCGCCGGCAAGATGACCAAGTCGAACACGGTGGGCTATATCGCGTCGTTCCCGATCCCCGAGGTGGTGATGGGCATCAACGCCGCCTATCTGGGGGCCAAATCGGTCAACCCGAACGTCAAGTTCAAGATCATCTGGGTCTCGACCTGGTTCGATCCCGGCAAGGAATCCGACGCCGCCAAGGCGCTGACCGACCAGGGCGCGGACATGCTGTTCCAGCACACCGACAGCCCGGCGGCGATGAAACTGGCCGAGCAGAAGGGCATTTCGGCCTTCGGTCAGGCCTCGGACATGGCGTCGTTCGGACCCAGCGCGCAGGTGACCGCGCTGGTGAACAACTGGGCCCCCTACTACGTGCAACGCGTCAAGGCGGTGATGGACGGTTCTTGGAAGTCCACCGACACCTGGGGCGGCCTCGACTCGGGCATGTTGCAACTCTCCGCCTGGAACAAGAAGGTTCCCGCCGACGTGGCGAAGCTGGCCGAGCAGGCCCGCGACAAGATCGTCAAGGGCGAGATGCATCCCTTCACCGGACCGCTCAACAAGCAGGATGGCACGTCGTTCCTGAAGGCGGGCGAGAAAATCTCGGACCAGGCCCTTTCGAGCATGAACTTTTTCGTTCAAGGCGTCGAAGGCACCCTGCCGAAATAGCGCCGATGGGCAACAGCGGCGTGTCCGGCAATTGGGCCGGGCCCGCCGCCCCCATTGTCACCTCGTAGCGAGCGATCCATGCCAGGCGCCGGCGCCACATTCGCGCTCCGCGGGCAGACTTTGGCCTTCCGCGCCGATCCGTTTTTGGCGGCGCCGGAGCAGGCGGTGGATTTCAACCCCGACGGCGCGGTGGTGATCGCCGGCGGCAAGATCGCCAGCGTCGGGCCGGCCGCCCAGGTTCTTGGCCATTATCCCGGCATTGCGGTCGAGGCCTACCGCGACGATCTGATCATGGCCGGGTTTGTCGACAGCCACGTCCATTTCCCGCAGACCGAGATCATCGCCGCCTACGGCGCCCAGTTGCTCGAATGGCTGGAACGCTACACCCTGCCGGCGGAGCGCAAGTTCGCCGATCCCGTCTACGCGCGCGCCGTCGCCGACTTCTATCTCGACGAGTGCCTGCGTAACGGGATTACCACGGCCTCGGTCTACGGAACCGTCCATCCGCAATCCGTGGACGCGTTTTTCGCCGCCGCCAGCGCGCGAAACATGCGCATGGCGGCGGGCAAGGTGCTCATGGACCGCAACGCGCCGGACGGCCTTGCCGATACCGCCGACCGCGGCTACCGCGAATCGAAAGCACTGATCGAGCGCTGGCACGGCAAGGGCCGCAACAGCTATGTCGTCACGCCGCGCTTCGCGGCCATGTCGACCCCGGCGCAACTCGAGGCGGCCGCCGCGCTGTGGAAGGAACACCCGACGACGCTGATGCAAACGCACATGTCGGAAAACCGGCGCGAGATCGAATGGGTCAAGGAGCTTTATCCCCAGGCGCCAGATTACCTCGGCGTCTATGAGCGTTACGGATTGCTGGGGCCGGGATCGAACTTCGGCCACGCCATTCACCTGTCGCCACGGGAAATCGCGCTGCTGCGCGAAAGCCGATCCGGCGTCTCGCACTGTCCCACCTCCAACCTCTTCATGGGCTCCGGCCTGTTCGACCTCGGCGGCCTCCGCGACGCCGAGCGGCCGGTTACGTTGGGCCTGGCCACCGATGTCGGCGCCGGCAGCTCGTTCTCCATGTTCGCCACCATGCGGGCGGCTTACGAGGTCGGCCAATTGCGCGGCTACAGCCTGCACCCCGCCAAGGCGTTCTACGTCGCCACGGCGGGCAGCGCCGCGGTGATGCGCATGGACCACGCCATCGGCAATCTGGCGCCGGGCTTCGACGCCGACCTCATTGTCGTCGATCTGCGCTCGCGGCCGCTGATCGCCGAGCGCATGCGCCACGCGGCCGGCCTGTTCGACGTTCTTTTCATCCAGATGATCCTGGCGGATGACCGCGCCATCCGCGCCACCTATGCCGGCGGGCGCAAGCTCTACGAGCGCGGCGCAGCCGTCGACCGTCATGCCTGAGGAACGTTGGCCGGATCGGCGAATTTGAGCGGCGGAAGCTGGCTGAATTGATCGACCAGGAAATCGATGAAGTTTCGCGTCTTGCGCGGCTGCGGCCGGCGCGGCGGCATGACCGCCGACAGCGGCAGATCGCGCGGCCAAAATTCGCGCAGGCACCCCACAAGCTGGCGGCTGGCCAGATGCGGCGCCACGTCCCACACCGATTTCATGATCAGCCCGTGGCCGGCCAGCGCCCAATCGACCAGCACATCCGACGAATCCGAATCCATCGACCCGCGCAGCCGCAAGTTGACGGCCTCGCCGGCGGGCGTCTGGAATGTCCAGCAGTAGCGCAACGACCCCGGAAAGCGCAGCAACAGGCAGTTGTGTTCCTTGAGGCCGTCCGGGGTTGCGGGGATGCCATGCTGCTTGAAGTAGGCCGGCGAGCCGCAGACGACGCGCAAGTCGGGCGCGATGCGCCGCCGGACAAGCGTGGAATCGGCCAAGGCGCCCTTGCGGACCGCCACGTCCACTTCCTCGCCGACCAGATCGACCACCCGGTCGGTGGCCTGCAGCCGCAGTTGGATTCCCGGATGGGCTTGCAGGAACCTGGGCACCAGCGGCGCGACGTACTTGCGTCCGAGGCCGATGGGGACCGAGACGCGCAACGTCCCCGCCGGCTTCTGCTTCAGTTCCGCCAGCATTTGTTCGGCGTTCTGGACCTCGGCCAGGACCCGCTGGCAGTGGTCGTAATAGACGCGCCCCTCTTCGGTGGGCTGAACGCTGCGCGTCGTGCGGTTCAGCAGTTGCACGCCGAGGCGCTGTTCGAGCCTCGCGATGCGGCTGGAAACCACGGCGGTGGTGAGGCGGAGTTGCCGGCCCGCGGCGGAGAAGCCTTGGCAATCCACGACCCGCACCAGGACCGCCATGTCGTCGACTTGGTACACGAAAACCCCATCGATGCCGATTGTCGCGATTTTCTTGATAGTAGCTCGCTTCCGTGCCGGCTAGAAGCCGGCCGGCTGGCGTGCCGTGATACGGCGCGTCGCCGAAAAAACGCCTAGGGGAGGACCGGATGGACGCGATTCTGCATGAATGGGGCAGCCTGCTTCTGCGCTGGGTGCATATCGTCGCCGGCATCGCCTGGATCGGCTCGTCGTTCTATTTCATGCACTTGGACGCCAGTTTGAGGCCCTCCTCCGGGGTGCCCGCCGGCAAGGGCGGCGAGGCGTGGGAAGTGCATGGCGGCGGCTTCTACCAGGTCAAGAAGTACCTCGTCGCACCGGATCGGCTCCCCGACGAACTCATGTGGCACAAGTGGGAATCCTACGCGACCTGGATTTCCGGCTTCTTCCTCCTGGCGTGGATCTACTATCTCGGCTCCGACCTGTACCTGATCGACGCGGCGGTCATGGCGTTGAAGCCCTGGGCGGCGGCGGGCATCGGCGTCACCGGCCTGGCCTTGGGATGGATCGTTTACGATTTGCTTTGCCGTTCGGCCCTGGGCAAGAACGACGCCGCCTTGGCCGCCGCCGGTTTCGTTTTCGTCGTCGCCATGGCCTATTTTTTCCAGACCGTGTTCAGCGGCCGCGGCGCGCACGTTCATACCGGCGCGTTGATGGCCACCATGATGACCGGCAACGTCTTTTTCGTCATCATCCCCAATCAGAAAAAGGTCATCGCCGATCTTGTCGCCGGCCGCAGCCCGGATCCGGCCTTGGGCAAGGCGGGAAAGCAGCGGTCCAGCCACAACAACTACCTGACGCTGCCGGTCCTTTTCCTCATGCTGTCGAGCCACTATCCGCTGACCTACTCGAGCCCCTATTCGTGGGCGCTTGTCGGCTTGGTGCTGGTGGCCGGGGCCGTGGTGCGCCACTTTTACAATGAACGCCATGCTGGCCGCGGCGACAAGTGGTGGACCTGGGCCGCCGCCGCCGCGTGCATCGTGCTGGCCATGTTGATCGGCGCGGCGACGACACCGGCGGGACGCGAAGCCTTGGGACTGCGGCCGCAAGAACGCCCGGCGGTGGCGCTTGGACCCGGGGCGCCGCAGGCGATCGCCGATATTGTCACCAGCCGCTGCGCCATGTGTCACGCGGCGGAACCGGTCTGGGAGGGCATTGCCGTCGCGCCCAAGGGAGTTGATCTGGCCACCGCCGAGCAGATCGCCAGGCAGGCGGAGGCCATTCGCGTTCATGCGGTGATGACTCGGGCGATGCCGCCGAATAACATCACCGAAATGACCGACGACGAACGGCGGCGGCTCGCCGCCTGGCTCGCCACCCGGCGCGCCCCTTAGCAAGCGCCGGCAGGAAATTGGCGATGGCGAAAAAAAGCGCGGCCTACCCACGGGACATGACCGGTCATGGCGCGGTGCCGCCCGACGCCAAGTGGCCGGGAGGCGCCCGCATCGCCGTCCAATTCGTCCTCAACTACGAGGAGGGCGGCGAGAACAGCGTTCTGCACGGCGACCGCGCCTCCGAGGCATTTCTGTCGGAAATCATCGGCGTCCAACCCTGGCCGGGCCGGCGTCACATGAACATGGAATCGATCTACGAGTACGGCGCCCGGGCGGGCTTCTGGCGCCTGTGGCGGCTGTTCACCGCGCGCCAAGTGCCGCTCACCGTCTATGGCGTCGCTACCGCCCTGATGCGGGGGCCGGACCAGGTGGCGGCGATGCGCCAGGCGGGCTGGGAGATCGCCAGTCACGGCCTGAAATGGATCGACTACGGCAAATTCACCCGCCCGGCGGAGCGCCGCCACATGCTGGAAGCGATCCGCCTCCACGCCCGGATCACCGGCGAGCGGCCGCTCGGCTGGTACACCGGGCGCAGTTCGATACATACGCTGGACCTGGTCATGGAAGAAGGCGGCTTTGTCTATTCGTCGGACAGTTACGCCGACGACCTGCCCTATTGGGTGCGGGGCGCCAAGGGGCCGCATCTCATCGTCCCCTACACCCTCGACACCAACGACATGCGCTTCGCCACCGCCCAAGGCTTCAACTCCGGCGATCAGTTCTACGCCTACCTGAAGGATTCCTTCGACGTGCTGTACGCGGAAGGCGCCGAGCGCCCGCGCATGCTGTCGGTGGGCCTGCATTGCCGCCTGGCGGGCCGTCCCGGCCGCGCCGCCGCGCTCGCGCGCTTTCTCGACTACGTGCTGTCCCACGACAAGGCATGGGTGGCGCGCCGCATCGACATCGCCAAGCATTGGCGTGCCCACCACCCTTTCGCGGAGCAGCATGAATGAACGGATCGCCCATGGGACAAGTGGCGATGCGGCGCCAGGAAGCCTTGGCGCGCCATACGGACGAGCCGGGCAAAATGACCCGGCTTTATCTGTCGCCGATGCACAAGCGCGCGGTCGAGGAACTCAGCCTGTGGATGACCGCCGCCGGCATGCGGGTGTCGGTGGACGCGCTCGGCAGCCTCATCGGGCGCTACGAGGGCGCGGCCAAAGGCGCGCCGGCGGTGTTGATCGGATCGCATATCGACACCGTGCGCGACGCCGGCATTTACGACGGCATATTCGGCGTCATCGCGGGCATCGCCGCGGTGGAAGAACTGAACCGGGCCGGCGAGCGCCTTCCCTTCGCCATCGAGGTGATCGCCTTCGGCGACGAGGAAGGAGTGCGTTTCCCAACCACGCTTTCCGGCTCGCGCGGCCTCGCCGGCACCTTCGACCGCAAGCTGCTCGATGTGCTCGACGGCGAGGGCGTCAGCTTGCGCGACGCGCTCAGGGCCTTTGGCTGCGATCCCGACCGCGTCGCCCAGGCGGCGAAGGCGCCCGCCGACGTGCTGGCCTATGTCGAGGTGCACATCGAGCAAGGCCCGGTGTTGGAGGCCGAAGGGCTGGCGGTGGGCGTCGTGACGACGATCAACGGCGCTAGCCGGTACGCGATCGAGGTTGGCGGCATGGCCGGGCACGCCGGTACCGTGCCCATGAACATGCGCCGCGATGCGCTGGCCGCGGCGGCGGAAATGATCTTGGCCGTGGAACGCCGCGCCGCCGCCGAGGCCGATATGGTTGCGACCGTAGGCCGGGTCGAGGCCCTGCCCGGCGCCACCAATGTCATACCGGGCGCCGCCCGTTTCACCATCGACCTGCGCTCGCCCGACGACCGGCGCCGCCAGGCGGCCTGCGCCGACCTGGAGCGCGAATTGGCCGCTAGCGCCAAACGCCGCGGCATCACGCTTTCCATGCGCAAGACCCACGATGCGCCGGCCGCCGCTTGCGCGCCCGGCATCATGGCGGGCTTGGCGGCGGTGATGGAGCGCCACGGCCACAAGAAGCGGGCGCTGCCGTCCGGCGCCGGCCACGACGCCATGGCCATGACGCCACTGTGCCCCATCGGCATGCTGTTCGTCCGTTGCGCCGGCGGCATCAGCCACAACCCTGCCGAGGCGATGACGGCGGAAGACGCCGATTGCGCCATTCGCATCCTGCTCGACTATCTGCGCGCCTTCGACCCGGCCGCCGCCCGCCAGGGATGGGCGTCATGAAAGCGAACGACGAACGAGTGTTGCGCGATTTCCTTCGCCGCGAGCAGGACAACCAGACCCGCTTTCTGGCCGAGTTGGTCAAGGTCCCCTCCGACAATCCGCCTGGCGACTGCACCGCGCACGCCGAGCGCGCCGCCGCCCTGTTGGCGGCCATGGGCTGGACGGTGGAGCGCCATCCCGTGCCGGCGGCGCTCTGCGCCGCCAACGGCATGGTGGCGGCGACCAACCTCGTGGTCCGCCGGCGCTTTGGCGAAGGCCCCGTGATCGCCCTCAACGCCCATGGCGACGTGGTTCCGCCCGGCGAGGGCTGGAGCGCCGATCCCTACGGCGCCGAAATCAGGGACGGATGGATGTACGGGCGCGGCGCCGCCGTGTCGAAGTCCGACTTCGCCACCTATGCCTATGCGCTGAAGGCCATCGAACAGCTCGACCGCCCGCTGAAAGGCGCGGTGGAGCTTCATTTCACCTATGACGAGGAGGCCGGCGGCGAGATCGGGCCGCTATTCCTTTTGGAGCGCGGCGTCTCCAAGCCCGATCTGGCCATCGGGGCTGGATTTTCCTACGCCGTCGTCACCGCCCATGACGGCTGCCTCCATCTCGAGGTCCAGGTCGATGGCCGCTCGGCGCACGCGGCGAAGCCGTGGACCGGCGTCGACGCGCTCGAGGCGGCGACGGCCATCCTCGCCGCGCTCTACAAATGGCGCCGGTCGCTGGCGGCGCGCGTCTCCGCCATCGCTGGCATTGGCTCGCCCCAGCTCACCGTGGGCTTGATCAAGGGCGGCATCAACACCAATGTCGTGCCCGATCGCGTCACCTTTCGCCTCGACCGGCGGATGATCCCGGAAGAAAACCCCGCCGAGGTCGAGAGTGAACTGCGCGGAATCATCCAAGGCGCGGCCGGCGCGCATCGCGATGCCCGGTTAAGCGTGCGGCGCATCCTGCTCGCTTTGCCGCTGAAGCCCTTGCCGGGCGCGGCGCGATTGACCGAAATCCTTTGCCGGCGCGCCAGCGAGGTCATGGGCGAGCCGGTAGGGGCGTCGGGCGTGCCGCTTTACACCGATGCCCGCCACTACGCGGCCCATGGCGTGCCCATCGTGCTTTATGGCGCCGGGCCCCGCACCATCGAGGAAGCCAACGCCCACCGCGCCGATGAACGGCTGCCGCTCGCCGATCTTTACAAGGCGACCGAGGTGGTGGCGTTGACGCTGATGGATCTGCTGGGCGCCTGAGGGGGTTTTCGTGGCGCGGGCTTGGCCAGGGTACAGGGCGGGCTTGAGCATCGACATGCCAAGCCCTCCTCGACCGCAACGCAAGATCACGGCAAATATATTGGTAAATTTATATACTGCCCCTGATCGCCCTGATCGCCGTGCTAACGCATCAATCGACAAGTCGCCACGCCAAACCGGAACGTGAATCCGTGGTGAAAGGCGCCGCCCCCGTGGAAGTCGATACTAAGGCCAAGCGCGACAAGTCGGGAGCCACGTACATCGCTGATGCGGTTGACGACGACTCGTGATCGTGATTCGGGTGCAGTTCCTTAGAACCGAAAGGCAATTGGCCGCTCCCACGCTCCAGAATTTGGATTTGCGTCGGCTTGACGTTTGCCGGCTGCTCGACGGCCACACATGATCCCGCAAGCTGCGACCATAAGACGAAGGCTTCCAACGGTAACGAGTAGATCGGCATCGAGTCCTCCTCTAGCGAATAATATTGGGATTGTTCGCGCCGCGGACGAGCACAAAATCGGAACATTATATCATTTCTACATGCCAAGCTCTCCTTGGCCGCGACGCAAAATCTCAAAAAATATGTACTGTCCTCCTTTTTCCGCGCCGACACGCGGGGGCCGGCGGCGCGGCCGCTTCAGCCGAATACCCGTCGCAAGTCGACCGGTTCTTGGGTCCCGTCGTCGAGATCGAGCGCGCCTTCGATGTGATCGAGATGCTCGATCATCAACCGGCTTGCCCGTTCGCCGTCGCGCCCCGCCACCGCCTCGATCAGCGCGTGATGCTCGCCGTCGGGGCAAGCGTCGAATTGGCGCGAGGCGAAAAGCGCGATCACCAGCGACGTGCGCGCCACGAGTTCCTCGACGAAGCGGGTGAGGACGGGGTTGCCCGCGAACTCGGCCAGGAGGACGTGGAACTTGCCCGACAACTGGATGACGTCATGGCCGTGGCCGGCCTTGGCCGCGGCGAGTTCGCGGTCCACATGGTCGCGCAATCGCGCGATCTGGGCATCGTCGATCCGCTGGGCGGCGTTCGCGGCCACCATGGCCTCGATCGCGCGGCGGGCCTGGAACAAGTCCCTGGCCTCGATCGGCGACGGGCTGGCGACATAGGCGCCGCGGTTCGCCCGCAGTTCGACGATCCGCCGCTGGGCCAACATGAGCAAAACCCGGCGGATGCGCGCCCGGCTGGCGGCGAAACTTGCGCACAGCACGTTTTCCGGCAGCTTGGTCCCTGGCGGCAGGCGATGATCCATGACCGCCATGGCGATGCGTTCGGCAATGGCCTGTTCCGACAACACGTCCTTGCGCCGGGGCGTCAGCGCCGTGACGTTATCGAAATCGAGCTTTCCCTTGGCGATCGCCTGCTTCATCGAATCCAACCCTGAGCGCGGTACATCGGCGGGCGGATTGTCAACAATCCGCTCGGTGGTTGAAACGCACAATTAATGCGCAGTTTGCCGTTGAACTATACACAGACGAGGGCGAAAAATCCAGGCATGGCGACATCGGTGTTGACAATGTGAGCATAAGGTGTTCGCATCGCGCCAATCGCTTGGCGTTAGCCATCGGCCTGAAACACGCCGGGTTTACCAGGGAGGATAATCAATGCGCAGACGCTCCGTATTTGCACTCACGGCCGCGTGCGCCGTTTCCGTGCTCGCCATTGGCGCCGGCGGCGACGTTGCCCTTGCCGCCAACAAGGAATTGAAGATCGGCTTTGTCGGCGTCACCAGCGGCCCCGCCGCGGCGTGGGGCACGTCGAACGTGCGTTCGATGCAGACCAGGGCCGCCTGGATCAACGAAACGGGCGGGGTCAAGATCGGCGCCGATACCTACGACATCAAGATCGTTACCTTCGACGATCAGAAGGATCCGAAGCGCGCTATCGCGGGCATGGAGAAAATGGCGCAGGAAGGCATCCGCTACGTCGTTGGCCCCAATGTCGACGATGGCGCCGCCGCCGTTCGCCCGGTCGCCGAGAAGAACGGCATCATGTATTTCCCCTACGCCTTCCCGCAGGAGCTCTACCAGAAGCCGGCGTCCAACGCCGTGCTGGGCATGATCGCCAACTACCAGTCGGGACCGGCGATCTACAAGTATTTGAAGGACAAGAAGGGCGTCAAGACCGTGGCCTTCATCGCCGCCAACGAATCCGATCCGCTGAGCCAGCGCGACGGCGGCGTGGCCGCGGCCAAGAAGCTCGGCCTTAGCGTCGTCGCCGAAAAGGACACCTACCAGAACGACACGCGCGACTTCACGCCCGTGTTGACGCCGCTCGTCAAGCTGAAGCCCGACCTTCTGGTTCTCTCGGGCGTCGCGCCCGCCAACGCGCCGCTTTTGATTCGCGCCGCGCGCGAGCTTGGTTACACGGGGCTGATCTCCACCGAAACCGCCCACGACGCCAAGGTGCTTCAGGAAGGCGCCGGCAAACTCGCCGACGGCTTCATTTCGGTCGGCGGCGCCTCGACGCCGGAAATCCGTTCCAAGGCGATGGAGGATTTCATCGCCCGCTACACGAAAATGTTCGGCGAGTACAACGACGAGTCGAACACCAAAGTCTACGCGCTCGAGTATATCATCGAGACGTTGAAGGCGAACCCCAAGGCCATCGACGACGTCAACGTCTTCAAGCAGACCATGGACAATTTCTCCGCCCCCAACCCCTACCTGAAGGGCGACGCGAAGTTGAAGTATGTCGGCACCTCCTCGTTCGGCCAGAAGCGGCAAGTCGCCGTGCCCATGGTCGTGAACGAATTCCGTGGCGGCAAGTTCGAGACCCTGTTCGTCGGCGAAGTGGACTGACCTTCTTCGTCCGGACGTCCTCCACCCAAGAGCCCGGGCCGCGGCCCGGGCTCTTGGCGCCGCCGGCCGCCACGCCATGACCCAAGTTCTGGTCAACGGACTTTATCTCGGGGCGCAATACGCGTTGATCGCCCTCGGGCTGACGCTCATTTTCGCGCTGATGAACGTGTTGAACTTCGCCCACGGGCAGATGTACGTGCTGGGCGGCTTCATCACCTATCTGGTTTACGGGCAGCTTGGTTTGCCCTTCGTCGTCGCCCTGCTGGCCTCGGGCGTGACGCTCGCCGCCGTGGGCGCCCTGATCGAGATTTTTCTCTTCCGCCCGGTGATCAAGCGCAGCGTGCGGGACGAAAGCACGATGCTGCTGGCGGCGGCGGTCGCTTTTTTTCTTGACGCCGCGATTCTGCTGCTGTTCGGCGAGAAGCAGCGCGGCGTACCCAAGATCGTCGACGGCGTGTTCCTCTCCGACGCCCTGATCATGCCCTATGACCGCATGCTGGTCGGCGTCCTGGCTATTCTTTTCATCGCCGGCTTCATGCTCTACATGCAGTACAGCAAGCCCGGCCGCGCCATGCGGGCGCTGGCGCAGGACCGCGTCGCGGCGCAGTTGATGGGCGTCAACGTCGACCGCTATTCCATGATCGGGTTCGCGCTCGGCGCCTTGCTTGCGGGCGTCGTCGGCGGCTTGCTGGTGGCCATTACCGGCGTCAACTCCGGCATCGGCGGTCCCATTTCCATCAAGGCGTTCATGATGGTCATGATCGGCGGCGCCGGCGTGGTCGGGGGCGCCATCGCCGGCGGCTTCATCCTCGGCATGATGGAATCGGTCGGGCTTTCGGTGTTCCACGCTTATGGCGACATCACTTATTTGATGATCTTCGCCGCCCTGATGGTGTTTCTCAGTCTTCGGCCCCACGGTCTGATGGGCAAGCCCTGGGGGTGATGGAGCATGCCGCGTATCTGGCGCGCCGCCGCCGCCGCCGTCTTTCTCCTCGCCGTCTTTGTCCTGGTGCCGTGGCTGATCGCCCTCACCAAGCGTTGGGACCTTTACTACACCTTGACGTCGGTGGCGCTGCTCAGCATCGCCAGCGCCGGGGTGTGGCTGACCTTCTACATCGGGCGCATCAACATCGGCCAGGGCGCCTACGCGCTGATGGGCGGCTACCTCTCCGCCATCCTGGTGGTGAAGTACGGCGTCTCGTTCTGGCTGACGTTGCCGCTGGCCGGGCTGTTCTGCGCCGCGGTCAGCGTCCTCATTGGCCTTCCCATATTGCGGTTGCGCGGCGTCTATTTCGCCATGGTCACGCTGGTGCTGACCGAGGTCGCGCGGCTGTTGGCGCTGGCGCTGGCGATCACCAACGGCGCCAAGGGCATGGTCAGCATTCCGCTGCCCGGACCCATCCGCGTTTTCGGCTTCACGCTCGTTCCCGACTTCGCCACTCTCGCCAATCCGCGGCAGGCCTTCTACTACCTTTCCGTGTTGCTGATGGTCTTGTGCTTTGCCGGGCTTTACCGCCTGGTGCATTCGCGCATCGGCAGGCTGTGCCAGTCCCTGCAGCAGAACGAGGAGCTGGCTTCGTCCATCGGCGTCAACATCGCCTATTTGCGGGTGATGGCCTATGCCATCTCGTCGTTCCTGGGCGGACTGGGCGGCGCCATATTCGCCTCCATCGCCCAGTCCATGTACCCTTCCAGTTTTACGGTCGCCGATTCGATCAATTTCATGCTCAATTGCTTCCTTGGCGGTCTCGGCTACGTGCTCGGCCCCATGGTGGGCACGTTCGTGCTCTATTTCGGCTGGGATTTTCTGTTCACCGCCGGCCAGTTCCAGCTGCTGATCTATTCCAGCGTTTTGATCGCGCTGATGGTCGTGCTGCCGAACGGCCTGCTCAGCCTCATGCCGCTCGCCGCCAGGCCGCGGCAGGCCCCATGAGCGAGCTGCTGCAAATCGAAGGCGTCACCAAGCGCTTTGGCGGGCTGGTGGCGGTCAATAATGTCAGCTTCTCGGTCGGGGAGCGCGAGATACTGGCGGTGATTGGCCCCAACGGGGCGGGCAAGTCCACGCTGTTCAAGCTTATCGCCTCCTTCATGCGTCCCACCGGCGGCCAGGTTCTGTTCGGCGGCCGGCGCATCTCGGGTCTGGCGCCCCACGTCGTCGCCCGCCTGGGCGTGGTGCGGACGTTCCAGGAGACCACCATCTTCAAGGCCATGAGCGTGCGCGACAATGTGATCATCGCCCACCATTTGCGCTCCAAGGCCAGCCTGGCGGGGTTCTATTTCGGCTCCGCCCTGGCCCGGCGCGACGAGGAAGGCTTCGCCCGGTCCGCCGACGAGATTCTCGACTTCCTGGGGTTAGGCGCCATCCGCGACGAGGTCGCGGGCGCGCTTCCCCACGGCCATCTCCGCTCGCTTGGCATCGCCATCGGCCTGGCCACCAACCCGACAGTGCTCCTTTTGGACGAGCCTTTCGCCGGCATGAACCATGACGAGACCATGCGCGCCGTCGCCATGGTACGTGCGGTGAGGGACCGCGGCGTCACCGTGCTGCTGGTGGAGCACGACATGGCGGCGGTGATGAAAATCTCCGACCGTATCGTCGTCCTCAATTTCGGCGAGAAGATCGGCGAGGGAACGCCGGCCGAAATCCAGCGCGACGGGCGGGTGATCGAGGCCTATCTGGGTAGCGAAGATGCGTCGATCGGGCTTTGAACCATGACCCCGGCGCTTCAAGTCTCGGGCGTCGAGCTCCACTACGATCACGTCTACGCGCTCAAAGGCGTGACGCTGGACGTGGCCGAGGGCGAGACGGTGGCCTTGATCGGCGCCAACGGCGCCGGCAAGTCATCGATCCTGCGCGCGATCACCGGCCTGAAAAAGATCACGCGCGGCGAAATCCGTTTTCAAGGCCGGCGGATCGACGGTCTGGCGCCCGACGACATCGTCAAGCTCGGCATCGCCATGGTGCCGGAGGGCCGCCGGGTCTTCCCCTTCATGTCGGTCAAGGACAATCTGCTGATGGGCGCGTTCGTGCGCTCCGACCGGGCCGGCATCGCGGCGACGCTCGACGCGGTCCTGGCGCGCTTTCCCCGGCTTAAGGAACGCTACGCCCAGCCCGCCGGCACGCTTAGCGGCGGCGAGCAGCAAATGGTGGTGATCGGACGGGCGCTGATGTCCAAGCCCCGCCTGCTTCTGCTGGACGAGCCCTCGCTCGGCATCGCGCCGAAACTCGTGCAGGACATCGCGCGCTCGATCGTGGCGATCAACCGGGATGAAAAGGTGAGCGTGCTCCTGGTGGAGCAGAACTCGCGCATGGCCTTGAAGATATCGCGCCGCGCCTGCGCCTTGAGCACCGGGTCCATCGCCTTGTCCGGAAATTCGGCCGATCTTCTCGACGACGATCGCGTCAAGCGCCTTTATCTCGGCGGCGACCTTTAGGGGAGCGGAGTTTTTTCGATGCGGATTCTCATCATCAATCCCAACACCACGGCGTCGATGACGCGCAAGCTTCGCGCCGCCGCCAGCGCCGTGGCCGCCGCCGGCACCGAGATCCACGCCGTCAATCCCGAATCCGGTCCGGCGAGCATCGAAGGCTATTATGACGCGGCCTTTTCCGTGCCGGGGCTCCTGGCCGAAATTGCCCGCGCCGAGGGCATGGACGCCTTTATCGTCGGCTGCTTCGACGACACCGGGCTCGACGCCGCGCGCTGCGCGACCCAGGCCCCCGTCATCGGCATCGGCGAAGCGGCCTTCCACATGGCGTCCCTTATCGCCGGGAAATTCAGCGTGGTGACCACCCTCGCGCGCTCGGTTCCAGGGATCGAGCACAATCTGGTCAAGTACGGACTGTCGAGCCGCTGCGCCAAGGTGCGCGCGGCCGAGGTCGCGGTGCTGGAACTGGAAAAGCCCGAATCCGATGCCCGCCGCCGGATCTCGCGCGAGATCGGGCGCGCTTTGGCGGAAGACGGCGCCGAGGCGGTGGTGCTCGGCTGCGCCGGCATGGCCGACCTGGCGGCCGCGCTGTCGCGCGAGCATGGCGTGCCCGTGGTCGATGGCGCCGCCTCCGCCGTGAAACTATGCGAGGGGCTGGTGCAACTTGGCCTCAAGACGTCAAAAACCGGCGGCTACGCGGCGCCGCTCGCCAAGCCGTTCGCGGGCCAATTCGCGCCCTTGGCGGTTCGCTAGATGTGATCGGGTTGTGTC
>CAZIVY010000334.1:0-20991 GCA_964542505.1 uncultured Rhodospirillaceae bacterium | reverse complement strand
ACTGCTCGGCGCAGTATTGGACGGCGACGCCGGCGCGCTTGCAGATGTACTCGTAGTAGGCGCTTTCGTCGGCGTCCTGGAACCGGCCCCAGCGGCTGACGTCGTAGACCAGGATGGTCTTGAAGTCGGCCTTGCCGTTCTGGACGTCGTCGATCAGCTGCTTCAGGGCGTCGCGGCCATCCAGGCGCAGTCCGCTCTTCCCCTGGTCGGCATAGGTGCGGACGATCTCGATGCCGCGCTGTGCGGCGTACTGGCGGAGGGCATCCGCCTGATTTTCAGTGGAGTACTTCTGGTGCTCGGTCGACATGCGGACGTACTCGGCGGCCCGCACCGTTTCCACGGGTGCTGCTCTGCTTCGTCCGGCGCCTTGCTGGCTCCAATCCGTCACCCTCGGCTCCTCCCGTCCGCGGCCGAAACAATGCTCCGAGGCGCGGCCGAACGCCGAAGTGCCGAAGACAGCTGGCCTGGTTCCTATCGTCTCCGCTTCTTCAGCTTAGACGCGAAGGAGCGGCAACATGTTTCCGAAAAAGGGCAATGTTTTTCCACGGCGGGGTGGCAGGGACAAATCACCGGCAGAATATGCGAACGTCGTTGCCGCCGCGCTGCGGTCGGAACTCGGCGACACGCACCGCGCCGTCAAAATCGTCAGGCGGTGGACGGGGGCAAGCGAGCGCACCGTGAAGAACTGGCTCGCCGGCGAGAAAGGGCCAAGCGGCGGCTATCTTCTTCTTCTAATTAACAAATCGAATGCCGTACTGCATGCGCTGCTGGTTGCGGCGGGACGGGACGACGTGCTTGCCGTCAACGGGGTGTCGGCGCTGGCCGAAGGCAACGATGGCGCGTCGGAAAGGATCAGGGCGATGGGGACCCGTCGTCGCAAAGGATCGGCATCTGCCTTCGATCAAGATGGCTATCACCCCCCTGATCATGGCGATGACCCTGAAAATGTCCCTAAAAATGTCCCTGATGATGACCCTATAAATGACCCTATAAATGATCCTGAAAACGCCGTCGACATCCTCGGGCTGAACGACAGGCAACGATGGATTCTGCACCGGCTGGCTCAGCGGCGGCGCATCGGCCCGGCCGAAGTACGGTGGCGGTTCGGCGTGTCGGAGAAAACGGCGAAGCGCGATATCGCCGGACTCAAAATGCGCGGGTTGATCCGGTTTGTCGGATCGTTGCGAAAAGGTATATACGAGCTTGCCGTTCGCTGATGTCGGGACGACCCGCGTTCGAGGGGCCGAGGCCACGGCGATTCCTCAAGGTTCGTCGCGCGGTTGCATTCGAAGGCCGCGTCGGGTAAATTGCCCAACAGAAAGTAATTTCGTTGGGCAATGTTGAAATGGTTGAACCCGCCCATTTTCGACGGCTCCCCCTAACGGCCCAGACCGCCTACTCGGACCTGCTTGCGCGCCTCCAGGAGGACGCGGTTCTGGAACTCGGGGGCACGCCGGTTCTTCGCGAGCGGGGCGGGCGCCAATACTGGTATTCGGTCCAACGGTTCGCCGACCGCACCGTCGAGCGCTATCTGGGGCCGGACACACGGGAGATCCGGGACCGCGTCGAACGAGCGCAAAAGGTCAACGAGGATCTACGGCAGCGTGAGAAGCAACGTGGCCGGCTCGCCCGGATGTGCCGCGAGGGCGGCCTGCCGCGGGTCGACGCCCAGACCGGCAAGGTATTGCTCGCGCTGGCGAAGGCCGGGATATTCCGCCTTCGTGGCGTCATCGTCGGGACGCATGCGTTTCGCTGCTATCCAGGAATCCTGGGCGTTGAAATTCCCGAGGCCCAGGCCGCCACCGAGGACATCGATGTCGCGGCGTTTCATTCGGTCGCGGTAGCCCTGGATGATCGCCTCGATCCCGCGTTGGCGGATGCGCTGAAACGGATTGGCCCTTTCATCGCGCGTCCAGGTCTTCATGAACAGCCCACGGCATGGCGCGATCATGAGAGCGGAGTCCTCGTCGAGCTGCTCACCCCCAATGAAGGGCCGGAGCGCGACGAGCCGGTGGAATTGCCGGCGCTGGGGGCCTACGCCCTGCCGCTTCGGTTTCTCGACTATCTAATCCATCAACCGACGCAGGCTGCGGCGCTTTACCGGTCGGGCGTGCTCGTCAACGTGCCGCAGCCGGCGCGCTACGCGATCCACAAGCTCATCGTGGCGGTCCGGCGGGCTTCTTCGGCCACGGCAAAGGCCAGGAAGGACATCGAGCAGTCCGCCGCGCTGATTCGCGTACTTGCGGAAGACCGACCCGACGAGCTGGAAGAGGCGCTTGTCGAGGCCCGCGGCCGCGGGAAATCGTGGCGAGAGGCCGTCGACAAAGGCGCTCGGCGCCTCCCAACGGATGCGGGAATCGCGCTGCGAAAAACCATCCGCCGGAAAGCCGCGAGGCGAACGACGCGTCCGGCCCGAATGTCTTGAGCGAATCGCGACAAGGTTCGACCCGAGCTTCTCTCGCTTGGCGATAGTCGGCTCGAACTTTCGCCGACGGCATGTCGGTAAAACGGAGAAGGTTCGATCCCAGGTGCTTTCCCTCCGCCATTCACGCTGTCAGGGACATTCTCTGCTTGCCAGCCGACGCCGCCTGAACGGCGCGGAATTTGGGCATTCGCCGCGAATTGTCCGAACCACGACGACCCATCGAGTGGGCTAATTCGGGCCTTTTTCGTTCTCTGTAGGCCCGTTTTCTCTAACGCAACCGAACCACGCTCTTTTGGTACGGTTATTCCGTACCTCGCAAAATCAAGAACTTACGGCGGGCGTACGGTCGTCGGGTTCGCGATGCGCCCGCTCGGGCGAAAGAAACTCGGCTCGAATTGATTAGTTCGGAACACTGGAATTCCGGCGGCGATGTCCGATCCCCGCCCGATTACGTCTGCCCTTGCCCATCGAACGGACGTTGCTGGGGAGGCCGATCTTCGTCTCTTCCTGACCCTGAGCGGTCCAATCCCGCCCGATGCCGGGATCATCGCCATAACGCGCATCAGGCCGGACGTCGGGCAACGTAGGTGTAAAAATTCGACGAACCGAAGAAAGTGCCGTCGGTCGAGGATTTTAACTGATATGACTTGAACGCTTCGGCCTCGGCTTTGCTCATCGTCCCCGCCTTCGGCGCTAATACGGACATGCATTGGATGCCGCTTTCCCAGAAATTCGCCGTGCCGACCTCGGTTATGACGTAGGGCAACATGGCTTTGATCTCGAGCCCGGCGCGGCGAAGCAGAAACGGCATCGCTCTCATGACGCGCGGATTTGCCACCAGGCCCGCTATGATCGCCTCGTCCCAGGCGCGACCTTGATCCGGGTCGTGGGTCCCAAAGGTCAAAGACGCATAGTCGCCGTCGAAGATCACCACCCATCCGCCCGGCCCGGTTGCACGCACGGCCTCGGCCAGCGTGGTTTCGGGATCGTCAACATGGCTGATGAGGGTATGGAGGATGACCACGTCGAAAGGTCGGCTGAGCTCAGGGAGCGCGTGACAGTTGCCGACCCGGAACGAGACGCGTTTGGCGAGTCCCTCCTCCTTCGCAAACCGCGTTGCTGCTGCTATGAAGGCAGAGCTGAGATCGAGACCAACCACGCTGCCATTGAAATCCCTCCGCCGCGCCAGCGCCCGCGCTGCCACCCCTGTGCCGCAACCGAGGTCCAGAACGCTTTCGAGATCGTTGAGCGGTAGCCTATCAAGATAATCGTTTAGCATGCCGGCAAAGACTGGATGCTTTCCGCGCGCCTCAAGCCGCGTGATGATTGCCTCTAGCGAATCATGGTCGAGTTGATCAGACCGCCCGTAGATATCCTTTGCCGCCATCGTTCGCCTCCCGCCTTATAAGCCCAGAAGGATGATGGCTGCTTCCATTCTTGTCGAGCATGAAGTCGTGCCGCGCTCATCCAATGTCGCCTGTTGGCGCGTTGCGGCCCAACTGCGGTCAACAGGAAACGTCCGCTACCTGACGCGAAGCTGCCGAAAGCGCCAGTTAGTTCCGCTGCTTGTGCATGATCTCACTTGGAAATGGCTTGGCGCGACCGCCGCCCATGACCCGCAAACGACATGCGCGGGTTTGATCGATCGCCTCGTCAGCGCGGGCGAGTAGCGTGCTGCGCTCAGGTCCACGGTCTGTGTATCCGGGTTTCGACGACAAAATTCGGAAGAATCACTCGTTAGGTCGAGAACACTCGAACGCAGCGTTGATCAGTCAATTCAGGTCGGTCAGAATACCATCGCTCGGCGATCTGCTGTAGGAGGTCTCTATGAATCATGATTTCGTATCGATCCGTGGCATTTCCTTGCCACGGCGGATGGTTCTGCAAGGGATTGCAGCATTGCTCGGCGGAGCCTTTACGCCTGGTGCCTTCGCTGCTGCTGCCAAATCCTGTCGGTTGACGGAGCGTGACATACTTGGGCCGTTCTATCGCTTCGGCGCGCCGTTCCAGACTAAACTGGCTGGGCCAAACGAACCCGGTGAACGGCTTATTGTATCTGGCAAGGTATACAGTTCTGACTGCCGTAGCCGTTTACCCAACACGTTGATTGAAGTCTGGCAGGCGAACAATGCTGGCCTGTATGACACCGATAAGCCTGGCAACTTTACCGAACACGTGGACTTCCGTTTGCGAGGCATGATGCTGACCGATCAGCAAGGGAATTATGAGTTTGAAACCGTCATGCCGGGAAGATACCCAATCCCACCGAACCTTCCGGGGCTGGAGAAATACGCCGGCTTGACGCGGCCGGCGCATATCCATTACCGAGTTTCGGAATCGTTGCACATCCCGCTCACCACACAGCTTTATTTCAAGGATGATCCGTATGTCGCCAAAGATCCCTGGGCCAGTCGCAAACCATCGATGGCGATCGGCCTCAAGCAGGATGGCAAATTCCTTCGTGGCGCTTTGGACCTTGTACTCGCCAGGGGCTTATAGGAGGTGCGCCCAATAGACGGTTGCAGTCGGCCAAATTCAAATTTGGAATCAACCTCAAGACCGCAAAGGCCCTCGGGCTTGAAGGGCCGCCCGCACTGCTAGCCTGCGCCGATGGGTGATTGAATAATAACGGTGCCCGATGCCGCCATTTGGCGCTACCCAGTCGAGCCAGCCAGCGTCGGGAACGTCCGGTTATTGAGCTCGAGCGGTCGCGACCGCCGCGACGTCACACTGACGCGAATTGACCCAAAGCGGGCATTCGTGGCGCTGGGCGCGAATCCAGTGCAACGGCCATTCCCGACGGATTCTAGAGTGCCCAGACATCCACTCGGATAGATGGGCACGCAAGTTCATCCATAAAGCCGCTATGAATTACTGCTGGCTATGTCTCGGTGAGAGCCAACTTTTCCCACCCTGATCGCGGTCGTCGAGCAACGCCTTGACTTCTTCCAGGTCCGGCGTATCGAAGCCTTCCGTGAACCAGTCATGGACTGGTGCAAGAAGGTCACGTGCTTCTTTGTGCCTGCCGTGACCGCACCACAGCCGACTCAGGCTGGCGGCGGCACGAAGTTCCCAGGACTTCGCCTGCTGATTACGGGCAATATCCAGGGACTGAGAAAAACAGTTCTCCGCTTTCGCGTGATTGTTGGACGACATAGCCAAGAGCAGTTCCCCCATGATCCGGTTTAGCTCCGCCTGCCAACAGCGTTCCCCCGTTTTGTCACTAAGCGCCAGTGCCTCAGCCACCGAGGCGAGTCCATCATCGAGCCGTTTTGCACGAAGATAGGTCTCAGCCTGTAAACCAAGAAAATAAGGAAGCCAAGCCTGCGAGCCGGTGGCCCGATAAGCGGCTATTCCCTTAACAATCTCGGCAATACCGTCCTCACCCTGATCCTGAGCGGCATGCGCCCAGCCGCGTAGAATTGTTCCAAACGACAGAAAATACGGGTTCCTTTGCTCGACGCACATTTCCATCGTAGCCCCCGCGCATTGCCGCGCGGCTGCCAGCTCCCGACGCAATACGTGGATGAGGGCGACGAAAGTCAATGTATTGATGAGATTGGCCGGGTTCGGCAGGTCATCGGCCAGGGCAAGCGCTTTTTTGCCTCGTCGTAGGGCCTGGTCCGGATAGCCGAGCATCCACAAGACAAATGCGCTGTAAAGGTAGCATTGCTCTCCAGGTTGCCCTCCCGGCCAATTCCGTAGTCGGTGCTGCTCGGGGTCGAAGAGAGAGATGCCTTGTTCGACGGTCCTTCGGGCTGCAATCAGGTGCCCCATTTGGAAGAGGTCCTGCCCCAACGCTTGACAACTTCCCACCAACAGAGCGGCGTCTTGCTGCTGTTCAGCCAAGGCCAAAAGTTGCTCCCCGAAATCTCGCGCTTTGCCCAACTCACCGCGTATACGATGGAAAACCTGCCGTCCCCTAAGTACTAACGGCAGGCGGGCTTTGTCCCCAAGGCATTGGCACAACTCCCAAGCGCGTGCGTAAGCATGCCCCACGCGCGGATCCGCAAAACCCCGAGCGGCGACCAATGCTGGCCCGAGCGCCATCTGTATCTCCAGCTCCTGCTCGTGCCGCTCGGGTGTCTCAGGCAATTGTAATAGTAGCTCCAGGCCTTTCTCGTAGTGGGTCACTGCCTCCGCATTGGCCGAGCGTTGCGCGGCGAGTTGACCAGCCCTGTGCCAGTAGTGAATGGCCTTGTCAGCCAAGCCCGCCTCGGAAAAGTGTTGGGCTAAGATTTCCGGTTCGATCTCGGCAGTTCGGGGGAGCTGTTCCTCGAACGCTCGGGCAATCCGTTGGTGATATAGCTGCCGATTTGTCTTCAGCAACGACTGATAGGCCGCGTCCTGGACCAGCGCATGCTTGAAGGAATACGTCGCATCGGGCGGCGCGCCGCGGCGGAAGATAAGACCTGAATTCACCAGCTGAGCGAGCGCATCTTGAAGCTGGTTGCTGTCGAGCGGTACGACAGCAGCGAGTAGTTCATAAGAGAACTCGCGCCCAATGACCGCACCGATCTGCGCTATTTCCTTGATCGGCGCCCGTCGATCAAGGCGAGCCATCAGGGAGTCGTGCAGGGTCGCGGGGATAGCGAGCGGCGGTAGCGGACCGGACAGCTCGAAATGGTCGCCGGCGTCTGCCAGCAGACCCGAATCCAGCACCGTCTTGGTCAGTTCCTCGACGAACAGCGGCACGCCGTCGGTCTTGAGCAAAATCTGCTGGAGCACCTCGGCCGGCAACGGCTTGGTGCCGGTCAGCCGCTCCACTATCGCTGCGCCCTGGCGCTGGCCGAGGCGACTAAGGGTAAGCGACGTGACGTGCGCATAACCGGCCCACGGCGGGGTGAACTCGGGCCGGAAGGTCATCAACAGCAACACAGGCAGACGCTGAATGCGATCGATCACGAGTCCGAACAGCTCGCTGGTCGTCGGGTCAATCCAATGCGCGTCCTCGAAGACAAGCAACAACGGCTGGCGCTGCGCGAGGCCGACGAGTTGACTTAGCAGAGCCTCAAGGGTCTTTGCTTTTTGCACTACCGGCGTCAACTTGAGGGGCGGGAAACGCGAGTCCGTCGGAATCGAAAGCAACGCTGCGATTAGCGGTACGACCTCAGCAGGCTTCTGGGTCGCCTTGGCGAGCAACGCTTCGACCTTGTTGAGTCTGGTTTCGGCCGTATCTTCAGGCCGGAAGCCAGCAGCGCGTTCCAACTGGTCGATGACGGGGGAAAACGCACTATTCACATGGTAGGGCGAGCAGTAGTACCGAAGTCGAAGGATCGGCTCGCCTCTGAGGCGCTCGTACAGGGCCTGCGTGATGCGTGATTTGCCTATGCCGGGCTCACCCGACAGCAGCACGACCTGCCCTTCGCCGGATTTGGCAAGCTCCCAGCGATCGAGCAAGAGTCCGAGTTCGTGCTCGCGCCCTACCAGCGGCGTCAGCGCGGTCTCATGCATCGCTTCGAAACGACTCTCCACGGTGCTGATACCGACCACCTGCCAAGCGCCGACTGGCTCGGTGAATCCCTTAAGGTGCTGTGGACCGAGGTCCGTGAGTTCGAATATCCCGCCCACAAGCCTCCGCGTGCGCAGACTGATGACGATGCAGCCCGGCGCGGCGAGCGACTGCAGACGCGCCGCCAGATTAGGTGTTTGGCCAATCACCGCCCGTTCTTGCGATGCCAGCGCACCGACCAAGTCGCCCACCACGACAAGGCCGGTCGCAATACCGACTCGCGCCTTTAATGAGTCGCCGCCCGGCGTTGTCAGCTTGCCGATCGTTTCCGTCAGCACCAGGCCCGCCCGGACGGCTCGCTCCGCTTCATCCTCGTGCGCCTGAGGATAACCAAAGTAGGCGAGAACGCCATCGCCCATGAACTTCGCCACGTAGCCATCGAAGCGCGCAATCACGCCGGCGCAGCAATCCTGAAAGCCACGGATCGTCTCCCGCATATCCTCGGGGTCGAACCGTTCCGACATTTCAGTCGAGCCCGACAAGTCGCAGAACAGCACAGTTAACTGTCGTCGCTCCGCCTCGGATCGTGGTGCGAGCGCTGCAGGGGATGCTGACGGACCCACCTCGAATGAGCTTGCGCCGGCCTCCTTGCCGGGCAACGCCAAAATCGCCTGCAACAGTAGGCGGCGATGGCCCAAAGAGACGCCAAGGTCCTTGAGATCCTGATCCGTCAACTCCCGGAGGACGGCAGGCACGATATCATTCTCGCGGAACGCCTGAGCGTAGCGCTCCATGCCCAATCCCTGGAGCCAAGTCTTGATCTCCACGGTCCTAGTCCTTCGTTCGGAACCAGTAAATTTAAAATTTTATCATACGCCCAAGCCGGGTGGGCGAACTTCTTTGTGGGCCGACACAGCATGAGCGGGGCCCCCGCTCCGACGACGGCTGTCTCAAGTGCTTATTGCGACAGCCATTAGAATATCAGAGGACAAATCTCGTACCTTGGCCATGCGGCACCATGCAATGTCCGAAGCTGGCACCAAGCCGAAGTGAGGACCCGACCGCTCAGATGTCCGCAAACCGGTCAATAGCGGTCGGGCTAAACATCGGGCCGTCTGGCCGAAGCGCCGTCAATGAGTAATCAATGGCGGCGCTGCCCTTCCCAGGCAAGCGGAGTCCCGCGAAGCAGCGCGGCAAGCCCGCTCCCCTTCGGCTGCCGCCCATCGAGAATCGCCTCGACGATGTCCGGCGCGAGGCAGGTCAGTGGCAGGAGCCGGCACACATAGGCGTCCGTCACGCCCTCCTGGGCGGCGAGGTCGGTGATCGACTTCGCCTTGCCGTTCTCGATCCGCCGCCGCCAGCAGTGTGCTTTGACCAGCGTCCGGATCATGGTCTCGTTTCGATCGGTCTTCGCCGGCGCTGGCGCGATTCCATCCGGCGCGATGATCAACTTGCGGCCGCCCCGGCGCTCGAAGCGCATGGGGATGCGAACCGTGATCGTGTCCACCTCCGGCCGCGCCGCGGTTCTCATGCGGCGGCCTCCTTGGTGAGCGCTTCGGCGCTCGCAGCCGGCTGATCGCCGCCCCCGGAGATCATCTCGCTGACGACGCTATGGATACCGCCGGTGCGCAGCCGCACGTCGATGCCGTCGGGCGCCACGTCGATCCGCTCGACCAGGAGCCGGACGATGCGCGTCTGCTCGGCCGGGAACAGCTCTTCCCATACCTCGTCGAGCCGTCCCAGCGCCTCGATGACCTCGCGCTCCCGCGCCGCGGCGTCGCCGTTGCTCAACTCGTGGCATGCCGCGACGGTTCGCGCGGCGACCTCGGGCGCCTGCAGGAGGCGGCGGACCTGGCCGAGGACGACGTTCTCGATCTCGGACGCTGAGATCGATCGGACCGGGCAGGACTCGGCGCCGTTCTTAATGCTCTTCAAGCAAACGTAGTAACGGTAGAGCCGGCCTCGCCGCCGGGTGTGCGAGGGCGTCATGGCCGAGCCGCAGGCCGCGCAGCGCAACAGGCCCTTGAGCGGCGCCGGCGTCCGGGCGCGGGTCTGGTTGCCGCGCGTGCGGGCGTTCTCGGCGAGCACCGCGTGAGCGCGGTCCCATTGCCCCTGATCGACGATCGCGTCGTGCTCGCCGGGATGCGAGATGCCCTTGTGCACCGCCTCCCCTTCTTCGAACGCATCTATGCCGATAGCGATTACCAGGGTGCGGCCACCGCCGCCGCCGGAACCGGCGCCTGGCGGTTGGAGATCGTCAAGCGTTCGAACGGCCGCGTTTCGAAGCCTTGCCCAAGCGCTAGATTGTCGAGCGCACATTCGCGTGTATCAGCCGTTGCCGCCGCCTCGGCCGCGACTTCGAGCGTCACCTCCGCAAGGTCGCCTCCTTCGTCCGTCTCGCTATGGTCCGCCTCATGCTGCGACGGTTGACGGCAAATGCTTCAACCTGAGTCGAAACTTTCCGAAACGGCTCTTAGGACGCAAGTCCCAGTTCTTTTGGTGTAGGGTTTGTCCTTTGCGCTCAGGCGGAATAATCCATATGGGCGAAGCGTTGTTATCAATATAGAATAGATAGGGGGGAAGAACTCGGTGGCAAATCTGCTGGCGGCGCGCCGGCACGCCGATGCGCGCGGCACCGGATTGTGCTTCATCGGCATCATGGAGAGCGGCGGATCCGCGGAAGGATCCGGGCGTGGCCGCCGTCAACAATCCGCAGCCAATACGAAACCCATACGAAACAAACCAAACCAAACAAGGTGCGCAACAGCCAGCCGGGCGCGCCGATCATGACGGTCGGCGCGACGCCGATCGGCGGCGCCGAGACTGAAGGCATGTGACGCTAGGTCGATAGCGCATGGCGGGTGCAGGGGGAATTTCATGTTTCGCTGGATCATCGGTTCGAGCCTGAAGTTCCGCTTCCTGGTGGTGGCGGCCGCGGTGGCCTTGCTGGTGTTCGGGACCGAACAGCTTCGCAAGATGCCGGTCGACGTCTTCCCCGAGTTCGCCCCTCCGCTGGTGGAGATCCAGACGGAAGCACTGGGCATGACCGCCGCCGAGGTGGAGGAGCTGGTCACCATTCCGATGGAAGTGGTGCTGCGGGGCACGCCTGGCCTCGACATCGTTCGCTCGCAGTCGGTGAACGCGCTGTCGCAGATCAGGCTCATCTTCAAACAGGGCACCGATCTCATGCGGGCCCGCCAGCTCGTCGGCGAGCGCCTCAGCCTCGCCATCAGCGACCTGCCGTCCTCGGCGGGCTTGCCGGTCATGTTGCAGCCCCTGTCGTCGACAAGCCGGGTGATGAAGATCGGCTTGTCGTCGAAGACCCACGACATGAGGGATCTGTCGATGATCGCCCATTGGACGATCAAGTTCCGTCTCATGGGCGTGCCCGGCGTGGCCAACGTTCCGATCTGGGGGGAACGTAAAAAGGCGCTGCAAATCCAGGTCGATCCGGACCTGATGCGCGCCCATGACGTCAGCCTGAACAATGTTATGGACTCGTCGTCGCGGGCGCTGGATTTCGGGTTGTTGCACTTCAACAACGCCGCCAAGACGCGTATCGACGGGATGATCGATACCCCCAACCAGAGACTCGTGATCCAGCACCTGCAGCCGGTCTTCTCGCCGGAAGATCTCGGCAAGATGCCCGTGACCGTTCGGTCGGGCACCAGTATCCGGCAGGTGTCGCTGGACGCGATATCCAGGGTGAAATGGGACGACCTGCCGCACATTGGCGACGCCGTCATCAACGACGATGTCGGCCTGATGATGATCGTCGAGAAATTGCCCTGGGCGAACACGCTGGACGTGACCCGCGGAGTCGAGGCAGCCCTTGCCGCGCTGAAGCCCGGCCTTCCCGGAATCGAAATCGACTCCAGCATCTTCCGGCCGGCAACCTTCATCGAGTTGTCGATCGCCAACTTGACGACAGCGCTCATGATCGGTTCGGTCCTCGTCATTCTCGTGCTCGGCGCATTCCTGTTCGAATGGCGGGTGGCGCTGATCAGCTTGGTGGCGCTTCCCTTGTCGCTCGTGGCGGGCGGGCTCGTGCTCTATTTTCTGGGCGCCACGATCAACACCATGGTCGTGGCGGGGTTCATCGTCGCGCTCGGCTCGCTCGTGGACGACGCGATCATCGGCGTCGAAAATATCCTGCGGCGACTGCGCGAAAATTTCCGGCAAGGCGGCGACAAGTCGACGGCGCGCGTCATTCTCGAAGCCACGCTCGAGGTACGCGCCGCCATCATGTACGCGACGGTCATCATCGTCCTGGCCGTGGCGCCGGTCTTCTTCATGGGCGGACTGTCGGGCGCGTTCTTCGAACCGCTGGCCCTCGCCTACATCATGGCGATGCTGGCCTCGATGGTTGTCGCCATGACCGTTACGCCGGCGCTTTGCCTGATCCTGCTGGACAAGGCGGCGATCGAGCATCGCGAATCGCCGCTCGTGCCGTGGCTCAAGCGCAACTTCGAGGCGCTTCTCGCGCGGGTACTGCGCACGCCGCGTACGACGTTTGCCGTCGCCGGCGTTATCGCGTTGGCCGGCGTCGCGGTATGGCCGTTGCTCGGCCAGTCGCTGCTCCCCTCGTTCAAGGAGCGGGATTTTCTGATGCACTGGGTCCCCGCGCCGGGCACCTCGCATCCCGAAACGTTCCGGATCACCCAGCAGGCCAGCCGCGAGCTGCGGGCCATTCCGGGGGTGCGCAACTTCGGCGCGCACATCGGCCGCGCGTACGGGGGCGATGAACCCTATGGCGTCAATTTCACCGAGAATTGGATCAGCATCGATCCCAAGGTCGACTACGGCAAGACGCTGAAGGCGGTCGAGGACGCGGTCGATGGGTATCCTGGACTTTACCGGGACGTCCAGACCTATCTGCGGGAGCGCATCAAGGAAGTCCTGACCGGGGCCGGCGAAACCATCGTCGTTCGCATCTTCGGCCCCGAGTTGCCGGTGCTCCGCGAGCGCGCGCAGGAAGTCTACAAAGCCATGTTGGGGACCGATGGCCTGGTCGACCTGCACGTCGAGCAGCTCTACGACATTCCCCAAATCGAGGTGAAGGTCGATCTCGCCGCGGCCGCAAAACACCGTCTGAAGCCGGGTGACATACGGCGGGCCGCGTCGGCGATCTCCAACATCATCGAGGTGTCCGATATTCACCGGGAGCAGAAGGTTTACGGCGTCTATGTGTGGTCGATACCCGAAGCGCGCGGCAATCTGGATAGCATTCGGGAGATACTCATCGATACGCCGAACGGCGACCGCGTGCGCCTGGCGGAAGTGGCCGCGGTGAACCTCGCGCCGACGCCCAATATCGTCAAGCGCGAGAATGTCTCTCGGCGCATCGACGTTCACGCGAACGTGCGCGGACGCGATCTCGGATCGGTGGCGGAGGAGGTCGAAAGCCGGTTGAAGAAGGTCGCGTTTTCCGCCGGCTACTACCCGGTCCTGCTCGGGGAGTTCAAGGAGCGCCAAGCAGCGCAGCGGCGCTTGCTGGACTATTCGATCTTTGTCGCGATCGGCATCTTCCTGCTGCTGCACGCGTCATTCCGGGACTGGCGGCTGGCGGGTCTGATCTTCCTGGCGTTGCCGGCGGCGCTGGTTGGGGGCGTGCTCGCGGCCTATATCGGCGGCGGCGGCATCTCGCTGGGCTCGCTCGTCGGATTCCTGACGGTGTTGGGGATCGCGGCGCGGAACGGCATTCTGCTCATCCATCATTATCGGCATCTCGAGCGCGAGGAAGGCGAACCATTCGGGCTGGGGCTGGTCCTGCGCGGCGCGCGGGAACGGTTGTCGCCGATCCTGATGACCTCGGCCTGCACCGGGTTCGCCCTGTTGCCCTTGGTGGTCACCGGCGACATTCCCGGGCACGAAGTCGAACATCCAATGGCGGTGGTGATCCTGGGCGGCCTCGTGTCGTCGACCTTGCTGACCCTCTTTCTCGTGCCGGTCCTCTATCTGCGGTTCGGCCGCAGCGGCCAACCAGACCTCGCCGGCGAGGACGGCATCGCTCGCGCTGGGGCGCATTGAGGGGGCGCAAATGGGAACGGAGCGAGAATCGAGAAACAGTAGCTTGGGTTTGATCCGGGAAACACGGCTTTAAGGCGAAGCGAAAGGGAGGATCGTGATGACGACGAAAACGGAATGGAACGCGGGGCGATACGCCGGCGTGTTAATGGTTTCGACGGCGCTTGCGGCGGCGCTGCTGCTGGGTTCGGCGACAGCGTATGGAGCGGATGGGACCGATCCCAAGGCCCCTCCGGCCAAGCCGGTGAAGGTGGAAAGCATCGCGGGCGCGAGCGTCAAGCGGGTGACCCTGACGGCGAAGGCAGCGGAGCGGCTCGGGATCGCGACCGGCCGCGTGACGGAAGAGCCGTTGGTGCGCAAGCTAATGGTTGGGGGCGAGGTGATGACGGCGCTGCAGGCCGCGCAGGTTGCGGGAAGTGGGGCGCTTGCGGACGCAGCGAAATTAATGATGGTTACGCCGGTGGCGGTGGCGGTGGCGGTGGCGACAGCGCCGGCGACGGAGGAGGGCCGCGGGACATGGGTACGGGTGGCGCTGTCTGAGCGCGAGTTGGGCCGGGTGGCGCAGGACCGGTCGGCGCGGGTGCTGCCGCTGTCGTCACGCGAGGGCGCGGAAGCTTCTGTCATGGCGCAGCCGAGCAAGCTGCCGCCGACAACCGAAGCGGCGCGGGCGAGCTCGTCGCTGTTTTATCTGGTGGAGGGGACAAAGCACTGGCTGCCGCCGGGACAGCGGGTGCGGGTCGAGTTGCCGTTGGCGGGGAGCGGCGCCCGGCACAAGGTGGTGCCGTACGGGGCGGTGCTTTACGACGCGAAAGGCCGGAGCTGGGTCTACACCAACCCCGAGCCGCTGGTGTTCGTGCGGCAGAAGATCGAAATCCAGAACATCGAGGGCGACCAAGCGGCTTTGTCGAGCGGGCCGGCCGTGGGCACCGCGATCGTGACGGTCGGGGCGATGATGCTGTACGGGGCGGAGACGCAGGGCAAGTAACGCCGGACGCACACATAGGGGATCTCAGATGTTTCGCTGGATCATCGGTTCGAGCTTGAAGTTCCGGGTGTTGGTGGTAGCGGCCGCGATGGCCTTGCTTGTGGCCGGGACCGAACGGCTTCGCAAGATGCCCGTCGACGTCTTTCCGGAGTTTGCCCCTCCGATCGTGGAGGTGCAAACGGAAGCTCTGGGGCTCTCCGCCACCGATGTTGAAGTCCTGGTCACGAACTATATCGAACAGTTGCTTAGCGGCGTGCCGTGGCTGCGATCGATCAGATCGCAGTCGGTCACCGGGCTCTCGTCGGTGGTCCTCACCTTCGAGAATGGGACCGACGTCATTCGCGCCCGGCAGATGGTCCAAGAGCGCCTGACTTTGGCCTACAGCTTGCCCAACGTGGCGAAACCGCCGGTCATGCTCCAGCCGGTGTCGTCGGCAAGCCGGTTCATGATGATCGGGCTGACGTCGAAAAAAATCCGCGAGATGGAGTTGTCGGTTCTCGCCCGGTGGACGATCAAGCCGACACTGCTGGGGGTGCCCGGCGTGGCCAACGTGGCGATATGGGGCCAGCGGCTGCGTCAGCTCCAGATTCACATCGATACGGAGCGGTTGCGCGATTACCGCGTCGAGCAAGAGGATATTATCACTGCCGCGGGCGACGCCCTGTGGGTGACGCCGCTAACCTTTCTGCGGGGATCGGCGGCCGCGTCCGGAGGCTGGATCGACGGGCCCAATCAGCGCCTTGGCATCCAGCACATCATGCCGATCCGGACTCCGGAAGACATGGCGCAAATCCCGGTTGTGACGCGGCAATTGCTGCTCGGCGGCAAGACGCTGGACTTGGGCCAGGTGGCGGAAGTGACGGACGCACACCCGCCGCTCATCGGCGACGCGCTGGTCAATAATGGCACGGGCCTCGTGCTCGTGATCGAGAAGTTCCCCTGGGCGAACACGCTCGAAGTGACGCGCGGAGTCGAGGCGGCGCTCGATACCCTGCGGCCGGGCCTTTCCGGCGTCGAGATCGACGCGTCTCTGTTCCGCCAAGCGACGTACATCGAGAACTCGATCGGCAATCTGACCATCGCGTTGATGACCGGATCGATACTGGCGGTCTTGGTTCTCGGCGCGCTCTTGTTCGATTGGCGAAGCGCGTTGATCAGCCTGGTGGCGATCCCGATCTCGCTCCTGACGGCCGGAGTCTTGCTCTACATGAGCGGATCGACCCTCAACACGATGATTCTGGCGGGACTGGTCGTTGCCCTCGGCATCGTCATCGACGATGTGGTCGTCGATGTGGAGAACGTCATGCGGCGGCTGCGGCAGCGCCGCGCCGAGGGTGGCGGCGTCTCGATCGCCTCGGTCATCTCCGAGGCCTCGAGTGAAATGCGGGGCGCGGTTCTCTATGCGATTCTGATCGTGATGCTCGCCGTCTCGCCGGTTTTCTTCCTGGGCGGCTTGTCGGGCGCTTTCTTCCAGCCGTTCGGCCTGGTTTATGGTTTGGCGATGATCGCGTCGATGGCGGTCGCCCTTACGCTGACGCCCGCCTTGAGTCTCATGCTCTTCGCGGGGGCGCCGCTCGATCGGCGCGAATCGCCCTTCATGCAGTGGCTCCGCCGCGGTTACGAAGCGGTTCTTGCGCGCGTTGTGCAGGCGCCACGCGCGACATTCGCGGCCATCGGCGCCGTCGTCTTGGCCGGCGTCGCGGTATGGCCGCTGCTCGATCAATCTCTGCTGCCCGCGCTCAAAGAGAGGCAGGTGTTGGTGCGTTGGTCGACACCATCCGGGACATCCCACACGGAGACATACCGGGTCACCGAGCGGGTCAATCGCGAGTTGCAGTCGATTCCGGGCGTGGCGAAGGTGGCGGCCCATGTCGGGCGCGCGGTGGGGGGGGATCAGGTGGTTGGCATCAATTCGAGCCAGATCTGGGTCACCATGGATGCCAAGGCCGACTACGACAAGACGATTGCCGCCATACGGGAGACCGTTCACGGTTACCCCGGAATCGCCGCGGACGTGAACACCTACTTGCGGGACAGGATCAGCGAGGTTCTGACCGGGACGAGCGAACCGGTCGTGGTGCGCATCTATGGAGCCGAGCGCGAGACTCTGCGTCGCAAGGCGGAGGACGTGCGTCGGGCGCTGGCGGGCGTTCCGGGCCTCGTCGATTTGCGTACGGAAGGTTTCGTCGAGGAGCCGCAGGTGATGGTCAAGGTGGACCTTGGCGCTGCCGGCCGTGCGGGAATCAAGCCGGGCGACGTGCGCCGGGCGGCGGCGACGGTCTTTTCCGGACTGGAAGCCGGGTTTCTTTTCGAGGAGCAGAAGATCTACGACGTGGTGGTATGGGGTGCACCCGAGAAAAGGCATAGTCTTGCCAACATCCGCGATCTTCTGATCGAGAGACCTGACATGACCCATGTGCGCCTCGGCGACGTTGTCGAGGTCTCGATGGCCGCGACTCCCACGCTCATCAAGCACGAAGCCATCTTTCCCTATGTCGACGTTGTCGCGGGCGTCGCCGGGCGCGATGTCGGCTCCGTGACGCGTGAGGTCGCTGACGTTCTGAAGCGCATCGAGTTCCCGCTCGAGTATCGCGCGGAGATCTTGGGCGAGTACGCCGAGCGTCAGGCTGTCCAGGCCCGCGGCCTGTACATCGCGATTGCCGCCGTGATTGGGATCTTCCTGCTGTTGCAGGCGAGCTTCGGCAGCTGGCGTTTGGCGTCCATCGCCTTTTTGGCCCTGCCGGCAGCGGTCGCGGGCGGCGTGCTGGCGGCGTTCGCGGGCGGCGGCGTGATTTCGCTCGGTTCGCTCATGGGTTTCCTCGCGATCTTGGGGATCGCCGCGCGAAACGCCATCCTGCTGATCCGGTGTTATCAGCATTTGGAGCGGCACGAGGGCGAGGCCTTCGGTCTCGGGCTGGTTCTGCGCGGCGCGCGGGAGCGGCTGGCGCCGATCGTGACGAGTTCGGCAACGATCATCGTTGTGTTCCTGCCTTTGGCGATGTTCGGGCAAATTGCGGGACTCGAAGTCGTGCAGCCGACAGTGGTCGTGATCATGGGGGGGCTGATCGCCTCGACTTTGCTCACGCTGTTCGTCGTCCCGCTCCTGTACCTGCTTGTCGGGGCGAAGGGAGGACGCCAGTCCGATCTGGCTCTGGCGTCGTAAGCGGTGGACGTCGCCCGGTTCCTTCGTGGACGCAATTATTATTGCGTCAACGAGGTGCCGTCGGGCGGTTTGCAATTCAGTTCCAGTCAACTTAAAACACAGATCGATGACGGTTGCGCCTAGCGAGACGAGTTTAGATGGCCGAAAGCTCCGACGCCAAACGACGCTGTAGTTGGATGCGCGCGTTCCGCGCCGCGGCGCCGCGCTTGGCGGGGCCGGCGGCATTGATCATGGCGTCAACGCTCGGCATGGCGGCGGCGGCGGACCCCGGATCCGGCTTGACGATCGGGTACGAGGTCGAATCGAAGTACGAATTCGCGCGCAACCGCGACCTCGACCGGAGCGTCAAGGACGATCTCGGTGTGCTGGAAGGCGAGTTCCACACAATAGTCAATTATCAACCCGTCACATGGCTCGAAGCGGACGTGGAGCTCGTGCTATTTCGCGACGTAGCGTTGCAACAAGTAGAAGCAAACCAGGAAAAAAGACGTTTTTCGCTCAACTTCGACAGAGCCAACGTCAAGATCAAGGAAATATTCGACCCTTTTGCGCTGCAGGTGGGACGCCGGAAATACAAGGACGAGCGGCGGTGGTTGTACGACAAATCGATGGACGCCGTTCTGGCGTCGTTTGAGGACCGGAAACTCAAGGCCGAATTGTCGGTCAGCCGAAACCGGCTGGTGGATATGGACATCCTGCTGCTCGATCGCAGGGATCGCATCAACAATTACATCGCTGTCGTGGATTACGCGGCCACCAAGGATGCCACCGTCGGCGCCTATACCGTTTTTCGCGACGACCGCGATAACCGCGAAGGCTCTCCCGTTCTGGTGGGCGTGCGCTCGCTGGGCTCGCTAATCGAGCGCCTCGATCATTGGCTCGAACTCGCGTACGTGTCCGGCCACGACGAATTATCGCGGACGTTCAGAGGCTATGCCGTCGATGTCGGCGCGACCTACCGGCTGGATTTGCCGCTCAATCCGTCCGTGACACTTGGCTATGCGTTCGGCAGCGGCGACAGCAATCCCAACGACAACAAGAACACGGAATTCCGCCAAACCGGATTGCAGAAAAATGAGCACAAATTCGCCGGCATCCCGCGTTTCAAGGTATACGGCGAAGCGTTCGATCCGGAACTCAGCAATTTGCGGATCCTGACCACCGGGCTTGGCATCAGGCCCGCGAAGACGTTCTCCATTGACTTAGTTTACCACAACTATCGGCAGGACGCGCTCGCCGGGCAAATGCGCAATGCCGCTTTCGACCTTGACCCGAACCAGGATAACGCGCGATTGAGCCGCAGATTGGGCGACGAAATCGATGTTGTCGTTGGCTTTCGCGACATCCTTGGCATCGAGAATCTTGGGATCGACCTCAGGGCCGGCTATTTCAAGTCCGGACCGGCCTATCGCGTCGAAACGCCAAGCGGTCCGTTTCGCGACGCCGACAATTCGTTCCTGTTCCTGACAAAGCTGGGCTACGAGTTTTGACCGGTTGATCTGCCCCCGCATCGGCGTGGCCACTGAGACAGACCTCTTCGTGCTTGGTCGAACGCGACGGCCGCGATCGACCGCATGCACGAAGTCTTCGACTGGTTGCGTTGGCGCGAACCCGACGAGGCGCGGCTCGCGTGGTTGCGTGCTGAAGACGTGCGCTGGAAGATCATCGCCGGCCGCTACAGCATGGATTGCTCGACCGCCTGGCGGCGCTGGACCTGCGCCCTCATCAAGGTCGCGAGCCGGCTCAACGGTGCCAGTGCAACAAGGACGTTGCAACAAAATGGCCTGCGACAAACAGGGCGGTTTTCGGTAGGATGATCGCACAGCTTGGGTTATTGCGCGTTGCGAGCAAGCCGCTTCGTTGTCACGCGACGCGCGGTTCGACCTCGCGTTCGATGCGCCGCCGCAGCGTCGCTCGCGCCAGTTCCAGATCGTGGCGGGCCTGCAGATTGATCCAGAACTCCGGGGTGGTGCCGAAGTAGCGGGCGAGCCGGAGCGCGGTGTCGGTGGTCAGCGCGCGCCGGCCCCGCACGATGTCGTTGAGGCGCGAGCGCGGCACCTTGGTCGCCTTGGCCAGCGTGTAGACGCTGAGCGCCATTGGCTTGAGGAAATCCTGGCGCAAGATCGCGCCGGGATGGACCGGCGGCAGGCGCCGGCCGGTGGTCACCTCGCTCAAGTCGACGCGGCCCGCGTCCAGGTCTTCCCGCTTGATGCTCATGGTCTCACCCCTTGTGGTAGTCGACGACCTCGACGTCCCACGCCTCGCCGTCGCGCCAAACGAAACAGACCCGCCAGCGGTCGTTGACGCGAATGCTGTGCTGGCCTTTGCGGTCGCCCGCGAGCGCTTCGAGCCGATTGCCCGGCGGCGCGCGCAGATCATCGAGCCGCTCCGCCGCATCGAGCGCCTGCAGCTTGGCCTTGGCCCGCCGCTGGATCGGCTGGGGCCAACCCTTGACCATGTAGCCGGCGAAGAGCGCGACCGTGCGCTTGTCGGCGAAGGTCTTGATCACCGAAACGAAGCGTACCGCACCACGGTACGCAGGTCAATGAAAATTGTACCGCGTCACGGTACGACGAGACGCCGCCTAACCCATTGATTTCGCGGGTCCTCCCGCCGCCTGATCGTATGCGGGGGGCGCCAGCGCGGCATCTCGCTAGCGTCAGGCCGAAAAACTGAGTTGACACTTTTTGCTAAGTCTTTGATTTTCCAATACAATGCGGTTGACAGTTTGTCCCATGTCATTGAAATCGCACACTTTTCTAGTTAACACCTCAAACCGTCCGTTCACGCTAACCCATTGATTTCAAAAGACATGGCGGTTAACACCTCAAAACCGTCCGTTCGCGCTAACTCATTGATTTCAAAAGACATGGCGGTTAACACCAGGACGGCTTGGCGGTTAACATCGGGCCGGCATGGCGGTTAACACCAGGCCGACC
>CAZIVY010000333.1:0-2523 GCA_964542505.1 uncultured Rhodospirillaceae bacterium | reverse complement strand
AGATACGGTTTGCCGCCGAATTTCACCGCGCTGCCGCGCGAGATATCGATCTGCTCGACGACCATTTGCGGCAACGACATGCTCTACGTGCCGGACCTCACCCGGGACGACCGGTTTCGCGACAATCCTATTGTGGTGGGTGCGCCCCACCTGCGGATGTACTGCGGGATGCCGCTGATCAACCCCGAAGGCTATGCCTTGGGAACCTTGTGCATCATCGACTTCAAGCCGCGCGAGTTGAGCTTCGAGCAGACCGAATCGGTCCGCCGGCTTTCCCATCAGGTCGTCTCCCAGCTCGAGTTGCGGCGCAGCATGTTGGAGCTGGACCAACGCATGCGCGATCTCGAACGCTTGAATGGGGAGATCGCGGCCGAACGCGACAAGGCGGATCGGTTGTTGCGCAATGTCCTGCCCGACAGCATCGCCGACGAACTCAAGGCGCAAAACCAGGTGGCGCCGCGCTTTTTCGAAAGCGCCACCATCATGTTCACCGATTTCCAGGGCTTCACCCGGCTCACCGAGCAGTTGGAACCCAAGGGCCTCATCGAGCAGCTTAATCAGTTCTTTTCGGCATTCGACGGTGTCGCCCGGCTTCATCGCCTGGAAAAGCTGAAGACCATCGGCGACGCTTATATGTGCGCCGGCGGCCTGCCGGTGACGAACCGCTCGCATCCCGTCGATGCCTGCCTCGCCGCCCTGGCGATCCAGGACTACATGGCGAAGATGAACAAGCAGCGCGAGAAACTGCGCCTTCCGCTCTGGGAATTGCGCATCGGCCTTCACACCGGGCCGGTTATCGCCGGCCTCGTGGGGCAAAGGAGATTCATCTACGACGTGTGGGGTGACGCGGTCAACGTGGCGGCGCGCATGGAAGCGGCCGGCAGCGCCGGCCAGATCAACCTGTCGGAAGCGACGATGAATCGCGTCAAGAGTCTGTTCGAATTCGAGGATCGCGGCGCCATCGAGGTCAAGAACAAGGGTCCGCTGCGCATGCACTATCTGCGCCGCATCCTGCCCGGCTTGGCGCAGGATCCGGCGGGCCGCGCGCCCAACGCGGCTTTCCACGAGAAATGCGCGACGCTCTTTCCCGGTTACGCCGCCGGCGGTTGAGGCAAGCGAAGTCGCGCGATCACGCGGCCCAATCTTCCCAATCGAGCCCGGAGACGCGCTTGAACTCCCCAGCATTTGCGGTCACCAGCGTCAGGCCGCGCCGCAGCGCCTGACCCGCGATCAGGCAGTCGTAGGCGCCGATCGGAGTGCCGGCTTTTTCAAGCGCCGCGCGAATCTCGCCGGAAGCTTCGGCGTCCCTATCGTCGAAGGGAAGCGTCGACATCGCCGCCAAGAACACCTCGAGCCTTTCGGTGTTGAAAGCGACGCGCGCGCTCTTGGCGACTCCATAACGGAGCTCGAAGAGCGTGACGCAAGACAGCGCAACAGCGACGCCGCCATCGAACGCGCGCTGCAAATTTGCGCGCACACTGGCTGGCTGGCCGTTAATGACCGCAATGCAGGCGTTGGTATCGAGCAGAAAGCTCAAGCGAAGCCGTCGCGCGTGGTCGCCACTGGCTGGTCGCGCCCTTCGGGCATGAACGGTTCCTCGAAACGGTCAAGGGCCTCGAACCAAGCCTTGGGATCGATTTGCAGCGGCTCCAGAAGCACGCCGAACCCGAAGCGGCGAACTCTGACCTCGTTCCCCTCCATCCGAAATTCGCGAGGCAGGCGAACGGCTTGGCTTCTTCCGGACTTGAACAGCTTGGCGGTGGCCATGGCGAAACCCGCAATTGGTATATATCAATAGTATATACCAAAATCGCGGTCCTCGCAAGCCCTTCTTCGCGCGCCCTACGCCTTGATGCGGGCGTTGCCGGGATCGTAGAGGGGCAACAGGCGCACGGCGGCGGGCACGCGCTCGCACGCCACTTCAAGTTCGTAATCGCCGGAAAGAACGAAATCGCGGCTGACGCCGCCCTCGTTGCGCACATAGCCCATGCCGATGGGGCAGCCGAGCGTATGCCCGAAGCCGCCGCTGGTCAGATAGCCGACGATGGCGCCGTCGCGGAAAACGGTCTCGCGCCCCAGTAGCACCACGTCCGCGTCCTTGACGGTGAAGGTGGCGAGCAGGCGCTTCAGCGGCGTCTCTTGGCGCGCTTCCAGCGCGGCGCGGCCGAGAAACGGAATCGCGGACTTGAGCTTGACGGCGAAGCCCAGGCCCGCCTCATAGGGCGTCGAATCGGCGTTGATGTCGGCGCTCCAGGCGCGATAGCCCTTCTCCAGCCGCAAGCTCTCGATGGCGCGGTAGCCGGCGTTGGCGATGCCATGCCGCTCGCCCGCCGCCATGAGCGCGTCGTAAACCGCCTCGATGCCGTCGATGGGCATGTGCAGTTCCCAGCCCAGTTCGCCCACATAAGTCAGGCGCAGCGCGCGGACGGTTACGCCGGCGATGGCGATTTCGCGGCAGGCGGCGAAGGGGAAGGCCGCGTTCGACAGATCGGCTTTGGTTACCGCCTGCAAGGTATCGCGCGC
>CAZIVY010000332.1:0-1587 GCA_964542505.1 uncultured Rhodospirillaceae bacterium | reverse complement strand
TTGTTGCCGCGCGTCTTTGGCCGCCCGACCGTGGAGCTGGCCCGCGACGCGCCCTGGCTGATGCGCGGCGCCGCGCCGGCGGCCGACATCGGCGTCATCGCCGGCACCCGAACCTGGCATCCGCTCAGCCCCGGTTCCTGGTTCAACCGCGTGCTGGCCTTGCCCCGGCCTCATGACGGCACGGTGGAATTGGAATCGACAGCGCTGCCCGGCATGCGCGATTTCATCAGCGTGCACGCCATTCATGGCCGCATCGCCGCCCACCCCGAGGTCATTCGCCAGACGCTGCACTTCCTGGCGCACGGGATTTTCGAGCGTGGCGGGGCGGGCTCGCGCCAGCCATCGCCCTAATGGATATCCGTGTAGACCAAAGAATATCGCGAATACCCTTTTGAGCGCTGCTTGAATAGCCGCAGCGTGCCTAGGATCGATGACCTGGGGCAAAAGGGGAGGCAATTGATGTTGAATCGGCGCCAAACGCTCAAGGCCGGACTGCTGGGCGGCGCGGGCACGCTGCTCGCGGCGGGCATCAAAGCCCCGGGGCAAGGGTCGGCGCACGCCGCCGTGATCCCGCCCACGCCCTTTCAGGTGACGCCTTTTCAAGCCGCCTTGCCAATTCCGCCGGTGCTGAAGCCGTTCGACCTCAAATACGATCCAAAACCCTATACGGTCCAGGCTCCGGTTCCTGGTCAAGTGTTCCACGGCATCGGCACGGCTCCGGGTCAGGTATTCCACGGCATCGCGCCGGAGTTTTCGCCAGACCATCGCGATCATGACGACGACTGGGACGCCAACCCACTCAAGACCTACAAGGTTTTCATCGAGCAACGGAGAGTGCGGATCCCCGGCATCGTTTATCCGGGCAACATCGATACGCCGGTCTTCACCTACCGCGACGCCACACCTGGGAAGCAAGGCACCGTGCCGGGGCCAACGATTCTGGCGCGCTTCAACGAACCCATCGTGGTGCGCCAATACAATAATCTGCTGGCCGCCAAAACCTATGTGGGCCACGATGTCGAAGCCTCGGTGCACCACCACGGCGGGCACAACCCGGCGCACGCCGACGGCCACCCGTCCTTTTACATCCTGCCGGGCTACGCGCGCGATTACTACTATCCGAACATCGTGCCCAAGCGGCTGATCAAGGGCGTCCGCCAGTTCGACAGCGCCGATATCCCTTCGACCATGTGGTACCACGACCACGCCATGGACATCACGGGATTCAACGTCAGCCGCGGCTTGGCTGGATTCTATCTCTTGCTCGACGAGCTCGAAGAAGAGTTGATGACAGGCAATTATCCTGTCCTGCCCAAGTCGCAGCACCTGACCGCCTATAACGCGCCCCAATTCGACATCCCCATCGCGCTCACCGACCAGCGCTTCAACGCCGATGGCACGCTGTTCTACGACTTCCTCGATCATGACGGCCGCCTGGGCGACATCTTCACCGTCAATGGCGCCGTGCAACCCTATTTCAAGGTGCAGCGGCGCAAGTACCGCTTCCGCCTCCTCAACGCGTCGAACGCGCGCTACTACCAGTTGCGCTTGAGCGGGGGGCGGAGCTTCCTGCAGATTGGCAAGGAC
>CAZIVY010000331.1:0-10426 GCA_964542505.1 uncultured Rhodospirillaceae bacterium | reverse complement strand
CAGCCACGGCCATCCGGGCGACGAAGCCTGGCTTCGATCCGTGCCCGTGCGCGAACGCCTGGTCGGCGGCAGCGCGCTCAAATTCGCCCGCCTCGCCGAAGGCGTGGCCGACGTCTATCCGCGCTTCGGTGCGACGTATGAATGGGATACCGCCGCCGGTCAGGCGCTGCTGGCGGCGGCCGGCGGCAGCGTGCGCACGCCCGACGGCGCCGAATTCCTCTACGGCAAGCCCGATTTTCGCAACGGCGGCTTCATCGCCCGCGGGCGCGATTGACGGTTTCAGTGCTTGTGCGCGCCGGACGCGTCAGCGCCATAGCCGCGAAGCTGGCCGTAAAGATGCACCTGGCGCCGGTCGAGCAGCGCCGTCGTTTCCAGATGCGCCTTCAGGTGCGCCGCCCTGAGCCGCCCGGACAGGCCGCCGATCTCGCCCGTAAGCGCGGCAAGCTTGACCTCGTCGATGGCGCGCGTCGCGAACAGCCGATCCAGCGCCTGTTCGCGCTCGAGGATCGCGCCCCCCACCGCCACCGCCTCGCCGTTCATGCGCCCGTGCACTTCTTGGATGGCGCGCGCTTGATCGGCGGTCAGCGCCAGTTCCTTGGCCAGGTCCAGCACATGGCGCGGCCCCGGATAGCCGTTCAGCTCCGCCGCTTTCGCCAGGCCCATGCCGCTTCCGCTTGCCAGATCGCGCGCTTCTTCCTCCGATAGCGCCTTGACGGCGCGTGTCTCCTGCCCCGCATGGGGCGTCGCGTGCTGCGCGTTTGCGCTCAGACCGCCAAGAATGGCGACGCATCCAACAAGCACCATGGTTCGAAGCATCATGACTTCATCTCCGGCCTGCGCTGTTCACGCGTTGACGTCGATGACCACGCGGCCCCGCACGCGGCCGAGGACGATTTCTTCCGCCAGCGCCGGCAGCCTCGACATGGGCTCCACGCGGGTGATCGACGTGAGCTTGTCCTTGGGCAGGTCGCGGGCGAGGCGCTGCCACGCCAGCTCGCGCCGGGCCATGGGCGCCATTACCGAATCGATACCCAGCAGCGACACGCCCCTGAGGATGAACGGGAACACGCTGCCCGGCAGGTCGGCGCCCCCCGCCAGCCCGCAAGCGGCCACCGCGCCGCCATAGGCGGTTTGCGCCAGCACCGTGGCCAGCGTCTGCCCGCCCACGGAATCGACTCCGCCCGCCCAGCGCTCCTTCTGCATCGCCGCGCCTTTTGCCGCCAGTTCCGCGCGGTCGATGAAACCGCCGGCGCCGAGCGCCCGCAGATAGTCGTGCGTTTGCGGCCGGCCGGTGGCGGCGATGACGGCATGGCCAAGCCCCGCCAGCAGCGCCACGGCGACCGAGCCGACGCCGCCCGCCGCGCCGGTGACCACCACCTCGCGTCCACCCGGTTTGACGCCGGCGCCTTCCAGCGCCAGCACGCTCAACATCGCCGTGTAACCGGCGGTGCCGATGGCCATGGCCTGTTCGAGCGTGAAGGCGTCGTGCAGCCGCACCAGCCATTCGGGCTTCACCCGCTGCTTTTGCGTGAATCCGCCCCAATGGCTTTCCGACAGGCCATAGCCGTTCACGATGACGCGATCGCCGCGCCGCCAGGCGGGCGAAGCGGATTCGGCCACGACGCCCGCCAGGTCGATGCCGCCAACCATGGGCATTTTGCGGGCGATCTTTCCCTTGCCGGTGATCGCCAGGCCGTCCTTGTAGTTGAGGCTGGAATAAGCCACGTCCACCAGGACGTCGTTGGCCGGCAGGTCGGCCAGCGCCAGCATCGTCAGGCGTCCGCACGGGCCCCCGCCGCTATCGTCGATGACCACGGCATTGAATCGATCGGACATTGGCGCCGGCCCCGCGTTCTTGTTTACCTAGGGGTAACTGTACCAGTCCCCGAATATTGGGGTAAGCGGGTACGGCCGGTTAGCGGATCGGCAATTATTCCGATCTAAGCTAATTCGCATGCAACTGGCGGACGAATTGGCGGTGCGGCGGCTGCTTCAGGGTTACTCCCTGACGACTGCGGAGATACTTTACCATCTGCCCGATCACCCCACCCTTTTGCAGACCTACATCTGGCAGGACTACGACCTCAAGCCGCATTTTCCGGTTCTGCGCCGGTTTCTCGACTTCTGGCAGCGGAAAATCGACGGCCCGCTGCATTCTGTGCGCGTCGGCGCCGCCGAACTGGTGCGCGCCAGCAATTGGCGCCACGCCGCCTTCAGTCTTACACTTCACTAAGCGCGCGCCGCGTCCGCGACGACATGGCCGCCGGCGCGAAGACCGCGCCGCCCAGCATCACGTCGATGCTTTCCCCATCGCTCGACAACGGCAGCAGCAACTGCCGGTAGACCATGCGCCGGTGCTCGACGCCGAGCAGGATGATGATGAACGACGGTTCCTTGCTTTCGAGGACGGCGCCGCATTGCCGCTCGAAGGGCGGGCGCTTGCCGAGGAAGCGGGCTTCATCGACGTTGCGCCCCGTCAATTCCTTGCCGAACAAATCCACGATGCGGGTGCCGGCCAGGCGGAAGCGGAATTCCGCCGGCTCCTGGCGCACGTCGATCAGCGTCATGTTGCCCATCAACTCGCGCACGTCGAGGGGATCGATGTCGCGCCGCGCCGGCATCGATCGGCGGCCGCGCTTCATGCGCCAATAGGCGTAGAGCTTGCTGAGACGCTCGTCGTCGATCGCGAGCTCGCGATGTTCCCCCATGGTCCCCATCCCCGTTGCCGGCCGCCTTCGAGGGCGGCCGTGTTTTTTTACTTTTCCGCGGCGCGCGTTGTCGCCGGCGGAATAAAAAGGACAATATCAGATAATATTGCTTTAACTAAGACAATATTTGCGCATTAAGTATCATTGTTGAATTCGGCGCTGTAATCGTCAGTCGAGATTGAACTCGAGCGGCCTGCCTTCGGCTTTTTTCACCAGCTCGCCTTCGCGCGCCACGACCTGCCCGCGCAGCACCGTCATCACCGGCCAGCCGGTGACGGTGACGCCGGCGAAAGGCGACCAGCCGCACTTGCTCGCCAGCCATGATTGCTCGATGCGCTGGCGGCGCTTGAGATCGACGAGCACCAGGTCGGCGTCGAGGCCGGCGCCGATGCGGCCCTTGCCCTTGATGCCGAACAGGCGCGCCGGCATGCCGCTGGTGAGCTCCACCAGGCGCTCGAGGGTCAGCCGCCCGTGGTGCATGTGGTCGAGCATGAGCGGCAACAGCGTCTGCACGCCGGGCATGCCCGACGGACTGGCCGGATAGGCCTGCGCCTTCTCGGCGCGCGTGTGCGGCGCGTGATCGGAGCCGATGACATCGACGACGCCCTGGCTCACCGCTTGCCACAAGGCCTCCCGGTGGCGGGCGTCGCGGATGGGCGGGTTCATTTGCGCCAGCGATCCGAGCCGTTCGTAGCAATCGGGCGCGGCGAGGGTCAAGTGCTGGGGCGTCACCTCGACGCTGGCCACGTCCTTGTGGCGGGCGAGCAGCAGGGCCTCCTCGGCGGTGGTGACGTGCAGCACGTGCACCGGGCGCTTGTGCTCGCGCGCCAGCGCCAAAAGGCGCCGCGTCGCCAGAAGCGCCGTTTCCACGTCGCGCCATTCGGGATGCCAGCGGACGCCGGCCCCGGCGGGTATCTCCGCCTTGCGCGCCGTAAGGCGCGCGTCGTCCTCGGCGTGGACGGCCATCCGCCGCCGGCCGCCCTTCAGCACCCGAACCAGCGTCGCCTCGTCGGCGACCAGCAGATCGCCCGTGGACGAGCCCATGAACAACTTGACCCCGCAACAGCCCGGCAACCGTTCCAGGCGTCCGAGTTCGTCGGCGTTTTCGGCCGTCGCGCCGACGTAAAAGGCGATGTCGCAATGAACGCGGCCTCGCGCGCGCGCGAATTTGTCGGCCAGCAACGCGGCGCTGGTGGTGGAGGGGCGCGTATTGGGCATCTCGAACACCGCTGTTACCCCGCCTAGCGCCGCCCCCGCCGTGCCGCTGGCGAGGTCCTCCTTGTGCTCCATTCCCGGCTCGCGGAAGTGCACTTGCGTGTCGATGACGCCGGGCAGGACATCGAGGCCGCGCGCGTCGATGGTTTCGCCGGCGCTGCCGCCTTCAAGCTGGCCCACCGCCATGATGCGCCCATCGCGGACCGCGATGTCGGCGTTAACCGATCCCTCGGGCAACGCCACCCTGCCGCCCCGCACGATCAGATCGTAGCCCGCGCCCATCGTCCCTACCCCTTATCCAGCGTCGCCCACACGTCGCCATCCGCCCGCCGGCCGAGGACGTGGATGCTGTGCCACAAGGCGTAGAAGAGCAGCGTCCAGGCGGCGAAGGCAACACGCTTGCCGCCGCCAAGGTAAAGACGCCGCACGGCGTCGGGGTCGCATGCCTCGGCCACGCCCGGCTGTTCCGCCACCAGCGCCGCGAGACGCGGCCCCTGCGCCAGGATCCAAGCCCCCACCGGCACGGTAAAGCCGCGCTTGGGCGCGAACGGCTCCGCCGCCGGCAGGTGCCGGGCGAGCCATTGGCGCAGCAGGTATTTGCCCTTGCCGCCGCGCACCTTCATGTCGTCGGGCAGGCGAAACCCGACCTCGGCCACGGCCGGGTCCAGGTAGGGCGTGCGTCCCTCCAGCCCGTGCGCCATCAGGCAGCGGTCCACTTTCAGCAGAAGGTCGTGCGGCAGCCAGTCCACGCAATCCGCCGCCTGCGCCCGTTGCAGGCGCGAGCGTCCCGGCGTCGCCGCCGCGGCTTCGGCGGCGAGAATCCCGTCGCGCCAACCCGTCGGCCGCTCGCGCAACAGGCCCAGTCCGTCGAGAATGCCGCGCGCGCGCATGGCCCGTCCGCCCAGCCACCAGGGACGGACGGCGCTGCGGTAACGGCCATAGCCGCCGAATATTTCATCGCCCCCTTCGCCGGTCAGCACCACTTTCAGGTCCCGCGCGGCGACCTGCGCCAGCTTCCACGTCGGCAGGATGGCGTAGTCGGCGGCCGGATCGTCCATCGCCGCCGCGACCCTCGGCGCCAATCCCCAGAAATCGTCTTCGGTGAATTCGACCGCCACGTGCTCGGCTCCCACCTTTGCCGCCATGGCCGCCGCCTGGGCGCGCTCGTCGGCGACCCCGGGCGCCGCGAAGCCGATGGTGTAGGCGCGAACAGGCCGCGCGTTCAGGCGCGCCATCAACGCCAGCAGCACCGTGCTGTCGATACCGCCGGAGAGAAACAGGCCGTAGGGAACATCCGCCCGCTGGTGGACGGCGACGCTGTCGATGAGCGCCGCCTCCATGAGCGCCAGCGCCTCCGCTTCGTCCACCGCGCGCGGCCCCCCCGGCGGCAGCGCCTCGATCCGCCGCCGATCGACGATGCGCCCCTGGCGCACCAGCAGGGTCTCGCCCGGCAGCAGCCGGCGCACGCCGGCGTAAATCGTGTCGCGGCCGGTGGTGAACTGGAGTTGCAGCAGTTCGGTGCGCGCCTGGGGCACGACGCTGGGGCGCATCAACCCGGCGGCGAAAAAGGCGCGCGGCTCGGAGGCGAAGGCCAGGCCGCGGGCGGTTTCCGCGTAATAGAGCGGCTTGATGCCGAAGGGATCGCGGCTGAGCAAGAGCTGGCCGGCGCCGAGATCGTGGAGCGCCATGGCGTACATGCCGCGCAGCCCGGTGGCGAAAGCGACGCCGTCGCGGCGGTAGAGCGGCAGCGCCGGCTCGCAATCCGACCTTGTGGCGAAGGCCGTGCCCGGCATCTGCTGGCGCAACTCGACGTAATTGTAGATCTCCGCGTTCGCCACCAGCGCCGCCCCCGCGTTGTCGCGCAGCGGCTGGTCGCCGGAGGTGAGGTCGATGATCGCCAGCCGCGCGTGCACCATTCCGACGTCGCCCGCGACATGGCGGCCGACGCCGTCGGGGCCGCGGTGACGCAAGGCGCCGAGCATGGCGTCGAGGATCGCCGCGTCCGGCGCCTTGCGGTCGGTGCTCGCCAGCCCGGCTAGGCCGCACATGCGCCGCCGCCGATCTGGGCAAAGAGGTCGAGCCACCGCGGCACCACCGCCGCCTCGGTGAAATCCGCCCGCAACGCCGCCCGTCCGCCCGCCACCAGGCGGTGCTTCAGGTCGGGCGCGTCCAGCACCCGCTGCACTGCCCGCGCCAGCGCCTCGTGATCGTCCACGGGCGCGAGCAAGCCGCTCTCGCCGTCGCGCACATAGGCCGCCGGCCCGGCGGCGGCGGCGGCGACAAGGGGAATTTCCGCCGCCCAGGCGTCGAGCACGACATTGCCGAAGGGCTCCGCCCGCGCCGCCACGACGCACACGTCGGCGGCGGCGAACAGGGCCTCGCGGTCCTCGCGCCAGCCCAGCCAACGCACCCTGCCGCCGACGCCAAGCTCCGCCGCGCGGCGCTCCAGCGCCCCGCGCTCCGGCCCCTCGCCGGCGAGCCACAGCCAGGCTTGCGGCAGCCGGGCCATCGCCGCCAGCAGGACGTCGAACGCCTTGTTCGGGTGCAGCCGTCCCAGAGCCAGCAACAGCGGCGCATCGCCGGGCGTGCCGTGGCGCGCGCGAGGTTCGGCCGCACGGGGATTCCAGGCGACGAAATTGGGCACATAGTGCACGCGCGCCTCGGGCCAGCCGCCCTCGCGGCAATAGCGCGCGATGTCGCGCGTGTTGGCCACCAGATGCTGGCAGTGGCGGAAATATTTGAGGTTGTAGTAGCCGCCGAGCCGCCCGATTTGCGTGTAGGGCCCGGGCGGCACCATGGCGCTGGCCCTGGCCATCCAGCTCAAGACCAGATGCGGCTGGAATTCGCCCAGCGCGCGCCGGAGCGCCGGCCGGGTGAAAAAATCGAGCCTGCCGCCAAAGCGCAGTTCCAGCGCCGCGAGGCCGCCGGCCCGCAACGCCGCCGCCCGCGCGGGGTGCCGGCGGATGGCCAGGCGCTGATCGATGCCGGCGCTTTTAAACGCCAGCGCCAGGCTGACGAAATAGGCTTCCGCGCCGCCTATTGCCGCCCCCGCCATGGCTTGAAACAGTCGCGTCACCGGTCAGGCTCCAGGCGCGCTTTCAAATAGGACAGGATCGGGTAAAGGCTCGCCAGCAATGCCACCAGCAAGCCCCACCCGCCTTCGCGGTAGCCGCGGCGCCCCACATAGCATTTGAAAAAGCGGCTGAAGATGCGGCGCAGATTGGCGGCCAGGCTGCCGATCTCGCCACTCTCGCGCAGATCGGCGGCGCGCGCGCTGGTGTAGCGGTCGAGGCGCCGCAGCATGTCGGAGATGTCGCGGTCGACATAATGCGCGATGGGCGTCGTGAGCGCGCGCTTGGCGCCTTTCAGTTCGAGGCGCGGATGAACACGCTCCGGGCCCCAGCGTTTCGCGCCCTTGGAGAAAAGCCGCGGCGCGGCGCTGACGCCGAAAGAGCCGCCCCAGCCGTAACGCACCAGATGCTGGCCCACATAATTGTCGAAGGGGATGAGGAAATAGCCGGGTTCGGTGTTGGCGATGGTGGCGCGAACCTCGCGGCCCAGGGCCTCGGGAACATGTTCGTCGCAATCCACTTCCATGATCCAGTCGCCGCCACAGGCGTCGATGCCGGCATTTCGCCGCCCGCCCTCGCGCGGCCATTCCCCCTCGATCAGGCGCGAGGTGAAGCGGAGCGCGACCGCCTTCGAGCCGTCGGTGCAACGATCCAGCACCACCACGATTTCGTCCGCGAAGCCAAGCCGCTCCAGGCACGGCGCGAGGCGCGCTTCCTCGTTGCGGCAGACCACCAGGGCCGAGAGACGCGCCGTGGCCATCATGCCGCGCCGCCGCGCCGCCGCCACAGCGCTTCGGCGGCCGCCACAACCTTGTCCACCGGCAGGCTGAGCATGCGGCTTTCCTGCCGGCGGTAATCGTAGTCCGGCCGCCCGACGATGTCCTCGAAGCTTTCCTCGGCGCGCGCGCTGGCGCAATGCGCGCCCCAGGGTCCGTACAGTTCCTCGCGGCTGGGCCCGAACAGCCCCAGTGTCGGCGTGCCGCCGGCGGCCGCCAGGTGCATCAGCCCCGAATCGTTGCCGACGAACAGCGCCGCCCGTTCCAGGCAGGCGGCGGCGGTCAGCAGATCCGCGCCCCCCACCAGATCGATGCGCGTCTCCGCCGGCAGCGCCGCCAGAAGCGGCGCCGTCATGGCGCGCTCCTGCTCCGCGCCGAACACCGCCACGCGCGCGCCGGCAAGAATGGCGCCCTTGGCCGTCAAGCGCTCCGTGAGGGCGGCGAAGCGCTCCGCCGGCCACACCTTGCCGCCCCAATTGGCCGTCGGTCCCAAAGCGAGAACGGGCGGGCCGGGCGGCAGCAACCGGAGCGCTTCCGCCCGGTGTTTTTCGCTCACGGCCACGCGCGGCGCGGGCGGATCGCGCAGGCCCAGCAACGCCCCCAGATGGCGTACCCGATGCACCGGCGTCCGGCTCGGCCGCAACACCAGGCGCCGCCTCGCGAGCAGGAAATAGGGCAAGGCCGAGCCGCGCAGATCGATGGCCAGGTGCCAAAACCGTGGCAGCGCCATGGCCCACAAGCGCAGCCAATGCCCGCCCGCCCGCCGTTTCGGCCAGGCGATGACACGGCTGACGCCGGGCGTCGCGGCGAACAAGGGCGCGGCCAGCGGCCCGCAGGCAACCGTCACGGCGGCGCCCGCGTGGCGGTCGATCACGTGGCCAAGCAGCCCGGTGGACAGCACCGCATCGCCAATGCGATTGGAGGTGACGAAAAGGATGTTCATGAATCGGCGGTCGTCCGGTTTATAGGCCGGCGCCCGCGCCTTGCCAAGGCGGGCCCATACCGACTTTCGTGAATGACCGAGTCGCGAACGATGTCCGACCCCAGACGAAAGTCGGTACAGATTCATGAGCTTGTACCCGTCGCGCAAGTTTGCCCAGTGGCGTAAACTTGCGCGACAGGGTACTGGGCGGCGTAACTCAAGGCTTGGCCATGCTCGATGACACCAAGAACGCAGGACCCGCGCGCTTCGCGCTCCTTCCGGATCGGGGCTTGATCCGCCTTTTCGGTCCCGACGCCAAGGGCTTCCTGCAAGCCTTGATATCCAACGATATCGCGAAGCTGGACAACCGGCGGGCGATCTACGCCGCGCTGCTGACGCCGCAGGGCAAGTATCTCCACGATTTCTTCGTCGTCGCGGTGAACGAGGCGCTGTGGCTCGATTGCGAGCGCTCCCGTCAAGCGGATTTGCAGCGCCGCCTGACGCTTTACCGTTTGCGCGGCAAGGTGGACATCAGCGACGCCAATGGCGGTTTCGCCGTTGCCGCCATCTTTGGCGGCAGCCTCCCGGCGGCGCTCGGTCTGCCGCCCGAAGGCGGACAGGGACGCGAGCTCGCGGGGGGCGTCGCTTATGCCGATCCCCGCCTGACGGAACTAGGCGCGCGGGCCATACTGCCCTCCGCCACGGCCACCGCCGCCTTGACCGGTCTGGGCCTAGGCGCGGCGGCGGACGGCGACTATGACCGCCACCGCCTGGCGCAGGGCGTGCCCGATGGCAGCCGCGACCTCGAGGTGGAAAAAACGCTGCTCCTGGAAGCGCAATTCGAGGCGCTTCACGGCGTCGATTTCGCCAAGGGCTGCTATGTCGGCCAGGAGCTGACCGCCCGCACCAAATACCGCGGCCTGCTCAAGCGGCGGCTCTATTTGGTGCAGGGCGATGCCCCCCTGCCGCCGCCCGACACGCCGGTCGTTGCCAGCGGCAAGGAGGCCGGTGTCATGCGCACCAGCCAGGGACGAATTGGCCTGGCGCTGCTGCGAATCGACCAGGTGGCGGCGGCCGAGGCTTCCGGGGAGCCGCTCCTCGCCGGGGCGGTTCGCGTGCGCGCGGTCACCCCGGCCTGGGCGGATTCCTGACTCGCGCGGACCTGTTAGAAATCGGGTGCTTGGTCCGTTAAGACTCTGTTGGTTAATTCGGGATTAGGCTAAAATGCGTTGGTTGCCACTTGCGGCGGCACGTGCCCAAGCAGGCGGCGATTGTTGGCAATCTCCTGGGAGAATCAAGTATGTCGAAGATGTTTGTGGCTGCGATTGTCGTGGCAATCGCGGGCTTTTACGCGGCGCCTTCCTATGCCGATTGCGCCAAGGACGCGGCCGATGTGAAGGCGATGGCGGCGAAGGCTACCGACGCCAAGAAGAAGGACATGGCCATGAAGCACGTCATGGCCGCCGAAGGCCACGTCAAGGCCAAGATGGAGAAGGATTGCATGGCCGAAGTGACGAAGGCCAAAGACTCGCTGAAGTAACCGTATCGCGACAATTTGCGGGGCAGGGTCGAGGCGTTCTCGGCCCTGCCCTTTTGTTTTGGCGCGATGATCTCCCCCGCGAGCCTCCCTGACAACGCCAAGCGTTGCGGCTGGGTCGGCGCCGACCCCATTTACATCGCCTACCACGACCAGGAATGGGGCGTGCCCGAACGCGACGACCGGGCGCTGTTCGA
>CAZIVY010000330.1:0-7278 GCA_964542505.1 uncultured Rhodospirillaceae bacterium | reverse complement strand
CGGTAGCTGACAAATCCGGTGGGACGCCCCTCGGCGAAGGGGGAATTGGCGAACAGCGCGGTGGCGATGGGCTGCAAGGCCAGGCCGACGCGGAATTTGCGCACCATGTCGGCTTCGTCGCCGAAGTCGAGATTGACCTGCACTGTGCAGGTGCGGAACATCATGTCGAGGCCGCGCCCGCCGCGCTTGGGCATATAAGCGCGCATGATGCCGTAGCGCCCCTTGGGCATCATGGGAATGTCGGCGAGCGGCCATTTCGGCTGGAAGCCGAGGCCGAGCATGCCGATGCCGAGTTCGCTGCCCACTTCCTTCACTTGCGCCAGATGGGTGTGAACCTCGTCGCAGGTCTGGTGCAAGGTCTGGCGCGGGGCGCCGGACAGTTCCAACTGCCCGCCCGGTTCAAGCGACACGGATTCGCCGTTGAGCGAGAGGGCGATGACGTTAGCGCCCTCGCGGATGGGCTGCCAGCCGAAGCGTTGCAGGCCGGTCAACACGCTCTTGATCGTGGACGGCGTGCCGTCGTCATAGGGCAAGGAGCGCAAGTCGTCACTGCGGAAGGCGAATTTTTCGTGCTCGGTGCCGATGCGCCACGCGGTCTTGGGCTTGGAGCCGGCGGCCAGGTGTTCCACCAACTGGCGGCGGTTTTCGATGGGCGTCTCCGCCACCTGTGCCGGACCGGACATGCTTGACGTCTCCCCGCAACCTTACTGTTGTCGATCCTACATAGTGCGCGGGGCGGCGGTTGACCAGTCGCCGAGCGCCGCCTGCCAGAGCGCGAGCGCGGCCAGGGCGGCGGTATCGGCGCGCAGCAGGCGGGGTCCAAGATGCGCCAGGCGCGCCGAGGGCAGCGCCCGGAGGAGCGCCAGTTCGTCGGCGGCCAGGCCGCCTTCGGGTCCCACCAGCACCGCCCAGGACGCCGGGGATTCCTGGCGCGCCGCCGCCAGCACCTCGGCCAGCGGCGGAGCGCCGCCACGGGCCTCGCAGACAAGCAGGCGGCGGCGGCCGGGCCAGGCCTTGAGCAGCGCGTCGAGGGGCGCGGGATCGGCCACGCCCGGCACATCGAGGCGTTCGCATTGCTCGGCCGCTTCGATGACATTGGCGCGCAAACGCTCGACATTGACGCGCGCCACATGGGTGTGGCGGGTGACGACGGGTTGAAGACGCGCGACGCCAAGTTCGACGGCCTTGGCGGCAAGAAAATCGATGGGCGCCCGCTTGACTGGCGCGAACAGGAGCCAGATGTCCGGCCCCGCGGACTGCGGACGCAAGGACCGTTCCACCGCCACCGCGCTGCCCTTCCCCCTTCCCGCGGTCAGCCGCGCCAGCCATTCACCGTCGCGCCCATTGAACAGCGCGAGCGTGGCGCCCGCCGGCGCCCGCAGGACAACGCGCAGATAGTGGCCCTGGCCAGGCGTCAGAATGACTTGCGCGCCGGACCCAAGCGGGGCCTCCACGTAAAGTCGGCACAGCGGGCGTTCGGCCATCAATTCCACATTGATATCTGGAAGGCGATTGTCGGCGGTCGGCCGGCGCGCGTAAGCTTAGCGGATGGCGCCCGCCCCCGACAGCCGACCGATCGCCGATGCGCCCCCCGGCAATTGGGTGGACCGGCGGGCGCCGCCGGGCTTGCGCCCCTATCTCAAGCTGGCGCGCGCCGACCGGCCCATCGGCGCCTGGCTGCTGCTCCTGCCCGGATGGTGGTCGGTGGCGCTGGCGGCGGAGGCTGGCCGCCTGCCGGACCCGTGGTTGATGCTGGCATTCGCCGCCGGCGCCTGGGTCATGCGCGGCGCGGGTTGCACGTTCAATGACATCGTCGACCGCGATTTGGACGCGCGGGTGGAGCGGACGCGGAACCGCCCCTTGCCGTCCGGCCAGGCCAGCGTCCCGCTGGCGGTGCTGTGGATGGCGCTGTTGGCGGGCATTGGCCTAGGCCTATTGCTCACTTTCAACCGCTTTGCCGTCGGGCTTGGCGCCGCCTCGCTGGCGCTGGTGATCGTCTATCCGTTCATGAAGCGCGTCACCTGGTGGCCGCAAGTGGTGCTGGGGCTGGCGTTCAATTGGGGCGCGCTGCTCGGCTGGGCGGCGGCGCGGGGCGATCTGGCGCTGGCGCCGGTGGTGCTCTATCTCGCCGGCATAGCCTGGACGCTGGGTTACGACACCATCTACGCCCATCAGGACAAGGACGACGACGCCCTGGTGGGCATCAAGTCGACGGCGCGGCTGTTCGGCGACGGCACGCGGCCGTGGCTTTTCGCTTTTTACGGCGCCGCCATCGCGGGCCTGGCGCTGGCGGGGACGCTGGCGGGACTGGGCGCGGTCTATTTCGCCTTTCTGGCGGCGGGCGCGACGCATCTGGCCTGGCAGGCGGCGACGGTCGCGCTGGACGACCCCGCCGATTGCCTGGCCAAGTTCCGCGCCAACAAGGGCTTCGGGCTTCTCGTCCTGGCCGGGATCATCGCCGCCAAGCTGCTGGGCTGACTGGCGAATTCCCCCACCGCCGGAACGGGCGCGGTGGCCGAACGTCGACATTTATTAACCATTCGCGGCTAGGTTCGTCATGGGTAAAACTGCGTGAACCTTACGCGTCGCTAAATGCTGTTCAATTCGTACGGCTTCATTTTGGGATTTCTTCCCATCACCCTGGCGGTGTTTTTTCTGCTCGGGGCGGCGGGACGTCCGCGCTTGGCCTTGTCCTGGCTGACGGCGGCGTCGCTGTTTTTCTACGGCTGGTGGAACCCGGCCCATGTCTTCCTGATCTGCTGCTCCATCGCGTTCAATTTCGGTTGCGGAACCGCGCTCGCCGCGCTGGTGGAGCGGCGCCAGATGCCGGCCGGCCGCCTGCTGCTGGTGGCGGGCGTCGCCGCCAATCTGGGCCTGATCGCCTACTACAAATACGCCGGCTTCCTGGTGGACTCGGCGGGCGGCGCGATCGGCGCCGATTGGCGCGTCGAGGACATCGTCCTGCCCATCGGGATTTCCTTTTTCACCTTCCAGCAAATCGCCTATCTGGTGGATATCTGGCATGGCGACAAGGCGGAGAATCACTTCATCCGCTACGCGCTGTTCATTCTTTTCTTTCCCCACCTGATCGCCGGGCCCATCGTCCATCCCAAGGTCATCCTGCCGCAACTGGCGGCGAGCGCCACGCTGCGCCCGAGCCTCGAGAACCTGACGATCGGCGCCACCATCTTCGCCATCGGCCTGTTCAAGAAAGTGATCATCGCCGACAATCTGGCGCTGGTGGCGACACCGGTATTCGCGGCGGCACAGGCGGGCGAGCCGATACACTTCATGCAGGCGTGGACGGGCACGCTCGGTTACACCTTCCAGCTCTATTTCGATTTCTCCGGCTATTCCGACATGGCCATCGGGCTGGCGCGGTTGTTCGGCGTGCGCCTGGCGCTGAATTTTCATTCGCCATTGCGCGCGGTCAGCATCGTCGACTTCTGGCGCCGCTGGCACATGACGCTGTCGCGTTTTCTGCGCGATTACCTCTACATCGCGCTGGGCGGCAACCGGCGCGGGCCGGTGCGCCGCTACGTCAATCTCATGCTGACGATGCTGATCGGCGGATTGTGGCACGGCGCCAACTGGACGTATGTCGCCTGGGGCGGGCTGCATGGCCTTTATCTGGTCATCAACCACTTGTGGCGGGCGTTCGGGCCGCCGCCGATCGAGCGCTGGTGGTCGCGCCTGGCGGCGCGGGCGACCACGCTGCTTGCCGTGGCTTTCGCCTTCGTGTTCTTTCGCGCCGAGAGTTTTGCCGCGGCCCTGGCCATTTTCGAGGGCATGACCAATCTGCCGCGCACGCTGCCGGGGAGCATCGGGCCGCTGGCATCATGGTTGCTGGCGGCGGGCATCCGTTTCGATGGCCCATGGATCACGGGCGCAGACTTCAAGACCTTGCTGTGGCTGCTGATCCTGGTGGGTTTCGTGTGGTACGTGCCCAACACCCAGCAATGGCTGGCCGCTTACCGGCCGGCCTACGAGCCGCGCCGCCAGTGGCCGGGCGAGAGCCCCGCCGACGCCCGGCGCACCCTTCTGCCGCGCCGGATTCGCTGGCGCCCGTCGGTGGCCTGGGGCTTGGCCTTGGGCGGTTTGGCGGCGGTGGCGTTTCTCAGCCTGAACCACGTTTCCGAATTCCTTTACTTCCAGTTCTAGACGGCGCGCATGGGAAACCATTGGACAACCGAGCAAGGCGTCAAAACCGGGGGCGGTTCCAAGACGCCGTTCCGCGACCCGGCGCCTCCCTCCCGCTCGCACGACGTGGAGAGCTGGGCAAGGTTTGCCAACGCACTCGGCCTCCGCTCGCCGCATCCCCGCCCCGCTTCGCCCGCGAGCTCCTTCCTCGGCAACTATTTGTCGGCCGCCGCCGCGGTGTTTGTTTTCGCCTGCTCGGGGGTGTTCGCCCTCAACGCGATGGTGGATCCGCTTTGGTACCTGGGCGGAAACGTGCTCGCGCCGCGCAACTACATCTTCGACGAGCGCCTGGCGAAGACCAACCTGCTGCTGGCCGACGGGTCGGAATCCTACGACTGCGTGTTGTTCGGCAATTCGCGGACCATCTTGATGGACGTGACCCGGATGCGGGGCTACAACTGCTTCAACTATTCGTTCTCGGGCGGCCGCGTCGGCGAGTACGTCGCTTTCGCCAAGTACGCGAAGCATGCCGGCCTCAAGCCGCGGCTGGTCATCGTCAACGCCGACGCGCAGAATTTCAGCGACGACGACACCGGCAACGGCGTCCCCGGCTTCATCGCCGCGCTGGAGCCGCCGCCGTCGATCTTCCGTTCCTACTTGACGCTCGACGCTTTCACGCTGTCGGCGCGCACGCTGCTCGGCGTCTCGCCCGCGCCGCGCTATTACAACCGCCATTTCGTCGGCAAGGTAGTGCCCGAGTATGAGAAATACCGCGCCGACAAAGGCGTGATCGCGCGCATGGTCAATCGGACCTTCAGCACCCGCAACGTCGTCCACTACCAGACGCTGCGCGGCGTCTTCCCCGATGCCCGCTTTATCGGCGTGGTGGTGCCGATCAGCGCCGACATCATCGCGCAGCGGCATCAACGAGGCTCGCTCGAGAGTTCGCTCGACGCGGTTTACGCCGCCCGCGGCGCCTTCGACACGCTGTACGATTTCGCCGCGCCGTCGGTGGTCACCGCCGACCGCGCCAATTTTTACGACGACAGCCACTTCGACGCCGAGATCTACGACCTCATCGTCGGCGTGCTGAACGGTAAACGGGGAGATTTCGGTCTCGATCTTTCCGCCTTGTCGCGGGCGGATTACAGCCGCGCCTACGCGCTCGGCCTGCTGCGTCTCGACGGCAAGAAAGACCCGACGCCGCCGCCGCGCTAGGCGCGGCGCATCGGCAATCGCTCGATGAACGAGCAAGGCATCAAGTCCGGCGCCGATTCCGAGGCGCCCTTCCGCGAACCGCCGCTTAGCGCCCCGCCGCTCGCGGTCGAGAGTTGGGCCACGTTCGCCCGCTCGCTTGGCCTGAACGCGCCGCGCCCCAGCCCCGCCGTGAAGGCGCGTTCCTTCCTCGTCACCTATTTGTCGGCCGCCGCCGCGGTGTTTTTTCTCGTCTGCGCCAGCGTGTTCGCCGTCAACGTGCTGGTGGACCCGCTTTGGTACCTCGGCGGCAACAAGATCTTTCCCCGCAACTACCCTTTCAACGAACGGGTGGCGAAGACCAATCTTTTCCTCGCCGCCGGACCCGCGTCGTTCGACTGCCTGGTATTCGGCAGTTCGCGGGCGACGATGCTGGATGCGACGCGCATCCGCGGCCACCGTTGTTTCAATTATTCTTTCTCGGCCGGGGACGTTCGCGAGTTCATCGCCTTTGCGCGCTATGCCCAGGCCGCCGGAGCGAATCCGCGTCTCCTCATCGTCAACGTCGACGCCGAAAGCTTCGACGATCGTCCCTCGCGTCCGCTGAACATTCCTCCTTTCATCGCCGCCGGGCATCCGCCGCCGAGCGTCGTGGCGTCCTATCTGTCGTATGACGCCCTCGGCTTTTCAATCGCCACGCTGATCGGCCACACACTCGGCGCGCGATATTACGACCGCCAACTCCTTGGCGACGTCCTTCCCGGCATGAACGGCTATCGATTCCGGGAACATGTCGTCGCCAGCATGACCGGCACGACCTATAGCGGCGCCGCCGCGGCCGACTTCGCGGCCTTGCGCGCCGTTTTTCCCGCCGCCCGCGGCATCGGCTTCGTGGCGCCGGTCAGCGGCGCGGTTGTCGCCATGCGCCGCGCGGAAGGATCGCTGGAGGGTTTGCTCGACGCCCAATACGGCGCCGCCGCGGTGTTTGACGCCATGTACGATTTCTCCGTGCCCTCGGCGACAACGGCCGATTCCCGCCACTACTACGACGACAGCCATTTCCACCGCTATGTGTACGACATCGTCGGCGACGTGCTGAACGGCGAGCGCGCCGATTTCGGCCTCGATGTCGCCACCTTGTCGCGGGCCGAATACGGCCGCGCCTACGAGCTCGGCCTGCGGCGCCTGGAGCGCCGGAACGAGTAGCCGCCCCATTGCCCGGGAGCGCATGACGGTTATAGTGCGCCATGAGCACGAAAACGCCGACGTCCGCCGACTACGACCGCATCCACCGCCTGTTCGAAACCCCCATCGGCCGCAAGGACTGCGGCCGTCACTGCGCGCCGCTCAACGGCGGCGAGCCGGTGTGCTGCACCACCGAACACGCGGTGCCGGTGGCGCACGTGGCGGAGTGGCGGCTGTTGCGCGAGCGCACCGACCTTTGGCGCCGCTTCAAGCCCAACGACGCGGCGGGACGCCAAATCGTCGACGAGCTGACGACGCATTGCGTGGCCATCGAGTGCAAGGGCGCGCGCTTTTGCGAGCGCGAGAACCGCACCCTCGCCTGCCGTTCGTTTCCCTTTTTTCCCTATCTGACGCGCGCCGGCGAGTTCGTCGGCCTGGGCTATTACTGGGATTTCGAGGACCGCTGCTGGGTCTTGTCCAATCTCGGCGTGGTGGAGAAGGACTTCGTGCGCGAATTCGTCGCCGCCTACGAGGCGCTGTTCGCCGTCGACACCGAGGAATTCGACAACTTCCGCGAGCATTCCGCCAACATGCGCCGGGTCTTCACCCGCTGGCGGCGCGTCATTCCGCTGATCGGCCGCGACGGCGGCTATTTCAAGGTGATGCCGCGAACGGGCGTCATCCGGCCGGCCGAGCTCGGCCAATTCCGCCGCCACGGCGCCTACCGCTCGGACGCCGCCTACGCGCGCGCGGTGCGCG
>CAZIVY010000329.1:0-2826 GCA_964542505.1 uncultured Rhodospirillaceae bacterium | reverse complement strand
CCATTTGACGCGCCGTTGCTCCAGCTTGAAGCGCCAGTGCGGCCGCCGGCCGGCGCCCTCATGCGCCGCGCGCTCGCCGGCGCTCAGCTTCAACGCCGCGCGGTCATAGACTGGCGGCAAATGGCGCGCCGCCTGCAAGCGGCGCTTCTGGTCCAGTTCCTCGGGCGTCTCATAGCAGGCATAAAGCCGCCCGGCGGCCTTCAGCTTATCTGCGGCCAGGGCGTAATCGCCCATGCGTTGCGACTGGTGCTCCAGCCGGTCCCAGTCGAGGCCGAGCCAGCGCAAGTCTTCCTCGATGGCCCGCGCGAATTCGGCCTGCGAGCGCGCCAAGTCCGTGTCATCGAGGCGGAGCAGGAACGTGCCCTGGCGCGCCCGCGCGTAGAGCCAGTTCACCAGGGCGGCGCGGGCGTTCCCCACGTGCAGGTAGCCGGTGGGGCTGGGGGCGAAGCGGACGGCGACGCTCATGCCCCGCCCGGCTGCCCGTCGCGAAAACGGTTCACGATGGGATAGCGCCGGTCGCGGCCGAAGCTCTTGGCGGTGATCTTCACCCCCGGCGGCGCCTGCCGGCGCTTGTATTCCGCCGCGTAGAGCATGTGCTGCACGCGGCGCACCAGGGCGCGCGGCTGGCCCGCCGCCACGATGTCATCCACCGCCATTTCCTTTTCGATCAGCGACTCCAATATCGCGTCGAGCTGGTCATAGGGCGGCAGGCTGTCCTGGTCGGTCTGGTTGGGCCGAAGTTCGGCTGTAGGCGGGCGCACGATGATGCTTTCGGGAATGACTTTCCCCGGCGGACCCAGCGCGCCATCCGGGCGATGGCCGTTGCGCCAGCGCGCCAGGGCGAAAACGGTCGTCTTGTAAACGTCTTTCAGCACCGCGAAGCCGCCCGCCATGTCGCCATAAAGCGTGGCGTAGCCCACCGACATCTCGGACTTGTTGCCGGTGGTCAGCACCATGTGGCCGAGCTTGTTCGACAGCGCCATGAGCACCACGCCCCGCGCCCGCGCCTGAATGTTTTCTTCGGTGGCGTCGGGCGCGCGGCCGGCGAAGGCGTCTTCCAGCATGCGCGAGAACGCCTCCACCGCCGGGGCGATGGGGATGACCTCGTGATGCGCGCCGAGCAAGCCGGCGCAGGCTGCCGCGTCGTTCAGGCTTTGCTCGCTGGTGTAACGGTAGGGCAGCATGACGCAGCGCACTTTGCCGGACCCCAACGCGTCCACGGCCAGCGCCGCCGACAGGGCCGAATCGATGCCCCCCGACATGCCGAGCACCACGCCGGGAAAGCGGTTCTTGCCCACATAATCGCGCAAGCCCAGCATCATCGCCCGGTAGATCGCTTCCAGCGGGTCGGAAAGTTGCGCCTTCGGCCCATTGTCGCAGCGCCAGCCGGAATTGCTCCGCCGCCATTCGGTCACCGCCACCTGGGCGGCGAAATCGGGCAATTGCACCGCCAGGCTCCGGTCGCCGTTGAGGGCGAACGACGCCCCGTCGAAGACCAGTTCGTCCTGCCCGCCCACCTGGTTGACGTAGATCAGCGGCAGGCCCGATTCCACCACCCGCGCCACCGCCAGGTTCAGGCGCTGCTCGGGCTTGTCGTGCTCGAAGGGCGAGCCATTGGCGACTATGAGAATCTCTGACCCGGTTTCCGCCAGGCATTCCGCCACCTCGGGCGTCCACATGTCCTCGCACACCATGGCGCCCACGCGGACGCCCTTGAACACCAGCGGCCCCGGCAGCGGCCCGGGGTGAAAAACGCGTTTCTCGTCGAAGACGCCGTAGTTCGGCAAATCGTGCTTGTAGCGCTTGGCCACGATGCGCCCCTCGGCCAGCAGCAGCAGCGCGTTATAAAGCTTGCCGTTCTCGCTCCACGGCGCGCCCACCAGCACCGCCGGCCCGCCGTCGCCGGTATCGGCCGCAAGCGCTTCCACCGCCTTATGTACGGCGCGCTGCAATGACGGGCGCAGCACCAGGTCCTCGGGCGGATAGCCGCAAACCGCAAGCTCGCCGGTGGCCAGAAGATCCGCGCCCTGGGCCCGCGCCTCCGCCCGCGCCGAGCGCAAGCAGGCGAGGTTTCCGGCGATGTCGCCGACCGTCGGGTTCAGTTGCGCCAGCGCGATGCGCAGCCGGTCGGCGGGGGTCGCATCCATGGCGCAGTCTTACCGCGCGCCCCAAGGTGGAACAATGGGGCCGGCGGCGGGGAGTTACGCCGGGATGCTACATGCCGTCAAGCTGGCGCCGGAGGTCGGGCACCGCCGCCGCCAGCACCGAAGTATCGACGCCGCCGACAAACGTGAAGCGGACCCCGTCCTGCACCCAGGTAATGACGTTCTTCCCCGACCGCCGGCTGGTGGCGGGATCGGAATTGGCCTTGTCGCGCGCCTTGGATACGATGACCGACACGACCCGGTTTTCGGGCGTGTGATAGACCAGAATCATCGTCGCCTGGCTGCGGAAGTTTTCGAGAGTGCCCGTGCCCTCCGCCGCCAGCGCCATCACGCGCGCGCCCTGGAACTTGAATCCGTGGGTCTCCAGGTTCGGCACAATAATCTGCCGGCGGAACCGCGTGGTCATCCAGGCGTCGATGGCGTGGCGATCCGACGCCGGGCGCTCCACCAGATAGCGGCCATCCAGCCAGTAGGTGCGGTAGTAGTCGACGATCTCGTCGAGGATTTCGTCGGTGTCGGTGTGCGCCTTTGCGCCGACAACAGCCAACACATCGTAGCTCGACCCCGCATAGCCGCCGCCCAAGCCGACAGCGAACGCCGCCAGCGACGCCGCCAAGGGCATCGTCCAGGGGGCGGTCCGCCAGGACGGACGGCGCGGCGC
>CAZIVY010000328.1:0-5799 GCA_964542505.1 uncultured Rhodospirillaceae bacterium | reverse complement strand
TCCTAGGACACGGCGGCGCATGCGCTGGACATCGCTGGCCGAATTTTTCGCCATGGGGGGCTATGGCGGCTTTGTCTGGCCGGCGTTCGCCGCCGCCGCCGCCGTTCTGATCGGCCTTGGGCTGGACAGCCGCCGCCGGCTTCGCGCCGCCATGGCAGAACTTGCCGCCGCCGAACGCCAGCAAGGCCACAGGCCCGGCGCCCGCCGGCGCGCGCCAAAGCCGTCAGGATCAAGTTAGAGGCTTTCACGAAATCGGCGCCAAGCGCCCCGTAAGGCGCCGGCGCCGACTATCCGGTTCACTCTCGACGTTACAGCAAGTCGATCAGAAGCACGTATCGCCGATGTACAGGACCCGCCCGCCACTGATCACGCGCTGGCAAGTGGCGGTTCCGGTGGTCACCGTCGCCTGGGTATCGAGCCCAGTGATGCCCCCCTGCCCGGGGGGGCACGACTCTGCGGCCGGGAAAATCAAGGACGGATCGCAGAATGTGGCGACCTCCGGCAGGCAGCCGCAAATATTGACCGGCTGCTGCGGCTTAATCAGATGCGCCTGGAGATAATTCTTCCTTGCCTCGTTATTCGGGTTCTCATACGCCAAGCACGCTGCCGCGACCTGGGCATCCGTCAACAAGCACGGGTCTGTCTGTGTTTGTGCCTGGACTGGCGAAACCAAAGTCAACATGGCAATGGCTGCCGCCATCGCGAGCCCCCGCTGAAAGATCCGTATCATCCTCCTATCTCCTTCTTTCGTAACTTGTGAAAGCCGACAGTGGCCGATTTCGGCGGTCCGTAATCTCGATCAGAAGCAGGTGTCGCCGATGTACAGGACCCGCCCGCCGCTAATCACGCGCTGGCAGGTGTTGGTTCCGCTAGTCGCAGTCCCTTGGGTGGCAAGCGCGGTGATATTGCCCTCGGGGCACGACCCAGGGGCCGGAAAAATCAAGGACGGATCGCAGAATGCGGCATTCCGCTGTATCACCCCAAGGGTCACCACCTCCGGGGCGGGATTCGTGTCGCCAAGATAGGGGCAGCCGCAGATGTTGATGGGTTGTGTCGGCGCCACCAAATGCTCTTGCAGAAAGTGCGCCGCTTGCTGCGCCGGGTCGCCAGGCGGCCCATTGTAGGCCGCGCAGGCCTCATTGACCTTGGTTGGCGACAGCCCGCACGGCCCTTTGGCCCAGCAGAAGGTGATCTTGGTGGGGGTGACTTGCTTCGGCGCAACGATGTCAGTGACTAATGTCAAATTGTTGCCGCAATAGACGTTGGAGCCACTGCGGCCTTCGGCGATCACTGCCTCGAAACCTGGCAAATCTACTTGCTGGCTCGATAGCGGTGGAGACTTGTCATAAACGTCGACGCCGCCTGGGACGGATTCGCTCTTAGTATTGACGTGCCATCGCACCGTGACGCCCAGCGCCGGGTCGCTTCTGAAACAGGAGAAGACGCCGGGGATGGTGGTAGTATCGCACTTGCTGCTTGCGACGGTGGTCACATCAGTTATTTCCAACTCGTGCGCAAAGCCTTGGAAGTTCTGGTTCGTGCAGACCCGCACGGCGTCCAGACAACTCGGATTGTTCACGGGGATCGTCTCCGTAGGCACGGTCTGCGCGTTGGCCGACGAAACCAATACAAGGGCGGCGACGCCTGCCGCGATGGCCAATATGGGTCGAAACGATAACATCATCAGCTCTCCTTCCCTTATCTCGTCATATATCCTGTCGTGTCGCGGCTCTTTGCCTCACTTGCGCCGGCATGGCCGCTCGATTCATCCGCATCACCAGTTGAGCGTCACGCGGGCGACGACCGCCCGGTCCGGAATGTACGCCGGGACCGACGGCTCGTCGCTGATATTCCGGAAGTTGTCGTCTTGGTACTTGAACTTCTGGTCGAAAAGGTTCCTGACCTCGATGCTGGCGCTGCCCATCCGGCTCGGCAGCCGGTAACCAAGCGCCGCGTCGACGACGACGAAGCTGTCGCTCCCCTGCGGGAAGGGCGCGATCAGCGAGCGTTCCACGTCCTGGTTCACGTAGGTGGCCTTGAGGCCGGCAAAGAATCCTTGCGGGTGGAAGTAGCGAACCCCCACGGGAACGCTGATGGTCTTCAACTCCAGGGGTATGGACGAGAAATCAGTGGCGTCCCCCGGCGGGGCCATGAAGTGATCGCGAATGACCTCGAGGCTTAGCGCCACTTCGGAAATAGGCGTCCAGTAGATGTAGGCGCGGTACAGCCTTTCGTCCTGGTCCTCGAATACGAAACCAGTGGCGCCCGGGATCGGGGCCGGCACGTCGAGGTCACGCCCCGACGCCTCGGCCCCCACAAGGATATTGTCGCGAATGCGCCAGTCGACGCCGACGCCGGCGCGATTGGTTACGGTGGCGTTGCTGTCGTCGAAGAACTGGTTGAAGCCGGCGATTTGCGTCGGTTCGATCGTCCGGTTGTTGACCAGCGCCGGCTTGACCACCTTGAACCAGGCGCCGCGCAAGCGCAGCCGGTCGGTGACGTTCCACTCCACGCCGAACTTGGGACTGAACTCGTCGAAATTCGTTCCACCCTTTTCCTTGTAGTTGTCGTAACTCGCTCCAAACGTCCAGGTCACCGGTTGCGGCCAATTGACGTTGGCATAAACGTAGCCCCGCGGATGCCAGATGTCCGGCGTCAAAAATTGGTCGAACGCGCCGCCGAACGCCGGCAGGAGCACGCTTTGCTTGCTGTCCACATCACTGAAACCGCCGCCGGTCACCAGGTTGAGCCAGCCTCTTTGGAAGATGTGCTGGCCCTCGACCTGATAGCCGTACTCGGTTGTCGATGCCAAAACAGGCCCGAGGCCCGGGTCGGTGAAGGTTTCCAGTTCATCGCGGCCGCTACGGATGGCCGAGAGCAGGAAATGCGAACCGGGGTCCGGGGAATAGCGCAGCCCGATGCGGCCGATATCATGGTCGAGCTTGCGTTTCCGGTCGGGCACGAAAACGGTGGGATCGAAGTTGAAATCGAGGTCGCCTTCCGTCGTCTCCCGCCGCCTGAGCTCGATCTGGGCGTTGATCTCGGGCGTGAGCGCAGCCTGCGCGAAAAAATTGTGGATTTCGTGCTCGATGCCGAAGTTCTGGCGAAATCCGTCGGTGTCGAATTTGTAGGTGCCGGCGCTGACGGAAATCCAGTCGTAGAGGCCGGACACCACCGCCTCGCCCCCCCGGGTTCCATGGTTTCCCGCCATGGCGGTGGCGTTCAACTGGATCTTGTTGCGCTGGAAGAGCGAGGTGAACTCGTTGAACCCCGGATCGGCCGGGCCGCCAAAGCTGGCGATGCCGAGGCTGGTTTCGCTCAGGCTGGGCTGCACCGGATTGATGTTGACGTTCTGCAGCAATTGCGCCTGCAGCAACTCGCTGACGCGGGCGATGTCACGGCGGGGAACGCCCTTGTAAACGTCCGACAGGAAGCGGTGCGCCGACGCGTTGCTGGGATCGAGGCTGAGCGACCGCGACGCCTCATTCGCGCCGGCTTGGTAGAAGCCCAGATCGTCGTGAATGCGGCCCAGGCTGGTTCCGCGGGCGGCCAAGTCCTGGTCGAGCTGCAGGCGGCCGCGATAGACCGCGCGGTTGTCGTTGCGCGCGATCGAGCCCTGGATGTCCGTCAACGCCTCGCCGGGCCGGCCTTCGCTCTGCTTGCGGATGGCGTCGTAGAGGTAGGGCGTCGGGTCGTTCGGGTCCAAGCGCTTCGAGATTTCATATTGCTGCGCGTCGAGCGGGCCGCGTTTTTCCTCGAAATAGGCCTTGCCGAGATAGGCGCGCAGAAGCGCGTTACGGGCGTCGAGCCCGACCGCGACCTCGATGTCCTTGCGCCCGTCCTCGAGGCTGCCGTCGCGAATCTTCGCCAGGCCAAGCCCGAGATGGGGCAGCGGGTCGGCCGAATCGAGTTGAATGGCGCGGCCGAAAGCCTCGCGGGCTACGCCTGTGCGAAACTGGGTCAATGCGGCGAAGCCGAGCACGACCTGGACGCGCCCGAGGTCCGGCGACGCCGCCGCCGCTTGCTGCGCCAACCCGACCGCCCGGTCCCGATAGCCGAGCATCAGCCACAATTCGGACAGGCGCGCCATGGCCAGGGCGTCGTTCGGTTGCTCGGCCACCGCCTGCGCCAGGGCGTCGCGCGCTTCCTCAAGGCGGTAATGGGCTTGCAGCGCGTAGGAGAGCGCGATCTTCGCCGCCGCCTCGCGCGGCGCCGCTTCGACCGCGCGGGTCGCGTCGGCCAGGGCCTGCGCCTTGTCGTTCTGCACCACGCCGATCACGGCGCGGAGCGCGAAAGCGAGGCCGGCCTTGGCGTCGCGCGCCAGCGCGGCGTCGATGTCGCCGCGCGCCTCCGTCACCCGCCCGACCGACAGCAGTATGGCGGCGCGGTAGAGGAAATAGGGCGCCGTGCGCTCAGGCGCCGGCATGCGCTCCAGCGCTTCGAGCGCCCCGTTCGCGTCGTTGCGGCCGGCGCGCGCCAGCGCCTCGGTCAGCGCGCGCGAGACGCCGGTTTGCGCGTCGCCGGCGCGCCCGGCGGCCAGGAGCGGCGGGTAGTGGAGCGCCCATTGCACCGCTTCCATGGGCCGCGCCTCGACGCGAGCTTGCGGCGCCTGTCCGGCGCGCGCCGTCACCGCCTGCCCTTGCGCCAATTCGATCCGGCCGCGTTCGTTGGTGCCGACAATGCGGCCCTCGGACAGATCGATCAGCGCCCGGTCGGCCTCGACCCGGGCGACAAATTCGGTGCCCTCGATGATGGCGTTGAGGTAGGCGGTGTTGATCTCGTGGCGCCGGGGCGCGCGGCTGAAGGATTGAATCGCGCCTTGCACCAGGCCGAGCAGCGAGCGCTGTTCGACTTTCGGCGAGATGTCGACGAGGCGAAGGGTCGTGTTCTCGTCAAGGCGGAAGACGGCGTCGTTGACCAGCAGGATCGCGGCGCGGCTGCGCCTTCCGGTGCGGAGCGTATCGCCCTGGCACAACGCTCCGTTCAGTTCGACGCGAACCCACGTGGACGCGCCCGAGGGCTGCACTTCGACCTGACCTTCGATCGATGAGACGCGTCCCGTTGCCGGCTCGCAGCGCTCCGCCGCCTCAGCCGTCCCGACCGCCAACACTACCATCGCGAAGGCGGTTGGCAATCGTGCCACCACGCTCATTTTCCTACCCCCTAACTACTTAAAATTATTCTACTTCATTTTTGGTAGGCGTCTGTTTTACATATTCTAATCACATCGTTGCGCCTGCCGCAACCTATCCAAATTCGCGATGGCCGATTGTGTGGCCATGGCCGGGTCCGCCGGTGCCGCGCCGGCGCGACTGGCCGCCGTTACTTGGCCTTCAAGCGGATGAGCGTTGGGTCGGCGGATGACAGCTTGCCGCCAAGGTGCATCTGGCACCGCGCCTGGTAAAACTTGCTCGGCCCATCGTCGGGATGACGGGTCAGTATCGACTGGAACAACGCACTGGCCGCGTCCCATTCGCGCTGCTGAAAGACCGCGAGCGCCTCGGCGAAATTCCGGGGAAGGAGCAACTCGGCTTCGCTGGCGGTCGCTTCGCGCCCCAGGACTTCGACCACCGCGATAGCGTCGCCCTTTCCCACCAAGGCGAACCGGCCGAGCGGCCGCAGCAACAGGCCGCCCACCCCCTCGACGGTCGGGGCGGACGCGAGGAGGTGGCATCCGAGATGCTTGTTCAGGCCCTCCAGGCGGGATGCGGTGTTGGCGCAGTCGCCGAGTATGCTGTAGGCGAAGTGGCCGCCGCCGCCGGTATGGCCGAGATAGAAAAATCCCCGATCGAGGCCGAC
>CAZIVY010000327.1:0-6386 GCA_964542505.1 uncultured Rhodospirillaceae bacterium | reverse complement strand
GTATCTGCGCGAAACGCCCGATGTCGGCGCTGACGATGACGGCGATCTTGGGATAGCCGCCGGTGGTTCCGCGCTCGGCCAGCAGCACCATGGGCTGGCCGTTGCCGGGAACCTGGATGGCGCCCATGGGAACCCCGTCGGAAACGATATTCGCGCCTTTCGCGTGCGCAAGCTTCGGCCCCTCCAGGCGGTATCCCATGCGGTCCGAGGTGGCGGAGACGCGCCATTCGTTGTCAAGAAAGCGGGCCAAAATGGCGGGGTCGAAATAATCGTCCTGGGGACCCAGCACGACGCGAATGGGGCCAGGATCGGGCTTGGGCAAGGGCAAGCGGCGCTCGGGCGAAGGGCTTGCGCCGCGGCCCAAATCGAGGCGGTCGCCGGCTTGCAAGGGGCGCGGATAGGGACTGCCCAGCAGGGCGCGCCGATGCACCGACAGGCTGCCGAATACCGGCGCCCCTTCGATTCCGCCCTCTATCGCCAGATAGGTGAAAACGCCGCCGCGCGCCGCCTTCACCTGCAAGGTTTCGCCCGGCGCGAGATAGAGGCTTTCACCAAGCCGCGCCGGCTTGCCGCCGATGGTAAGGGCTCGTTCGGCGCCCCACAGCGCCACGCGCACGGCGCCCTCGCGCACGTTAAGGCGCAGCGGCCAGGGTCCGATCTCGACGGCGGCGGCGGCGGATTGCGCGCCCACCAGCGCGTTGGCGGCGGCGAGCGCGAAGCGATCCATGGCGCCGGCGGGGGCTAGGCCGAAGCGCTGCGCCCCGAAGCGCCCGCCGTCCTGCACCGAGGTCGCGGGTCCGGCCTCCTCGATGTCGAGCCAGGGTAGAACGACGCTCATGGGGACACGACCTCCGCCACCCAGTCCCCTTGCTCGGCGGCGCGGTCGAGGGGCGCCCATTCGCTTTCCGGTATCGGCCTAAAGCGTACCGTGTCGCCCGGCGCCAGCAGGAATACCGGCTCGCGGCGGGGATGGAAATTGCGGAAAGGCGTGCGCCCCAGCACGTGCCAGCCGCTGGGGGCGGCGAGGCACTGGATGCCCGCCTGGGCGCCGCCGATCATCACCGCCCCGGCCGGCGTCTCCAGGCGCGGTTCGTCGCGGCGTGGCGTGGCGATGCGGGGATCAAGCCCGCCGAGATAGGCGTAACCCGGCATGAAGCCGATCATGTAGACGCGGTAGAGCGCGCCGGCGTGGCGGGCGATGACCTCTTGTGAGTTGAGGCCGTGGCGGCGGGCGACGTCGTCGAGGTCGATGCCGAACTCGCCGCCATAGACCACCGGCACCAGCCAGCATCGCCCCGGCGCGGCGTGGGGATGATCCTGGGCGGCGAGCGCGCCAAGGCGGCTGGCCAGATCGTTGAAGCGGATCGCCACTGGATCGTAATGCACATAAAGCGCGCGGTAGGTGGGGATGGTTTCGCGCACGCCGGGCAAGGGGTCGGCGGCCAGCGCCGCGTCGAGGGCCAGCACGCGGGCGTTGAGATCGGGATCGATCGCTTCGCCGAACTCCACCGTCAAGGCGGCGTCGCCGCAGGGCAGGATGCGGAATTGCGGCGGCAGGTCCATGGCCGTGATCGTAGAGGCGGACGCTCTTGCCCGCCAGCTTAACAGGCGCGCCCTCTCGCTCCCCAGTTCTTTCCGGCGTTTGGCGGGGGTGTCACCGGCGGCCGCTGCTTTCCTCGATTCTAAGGGCCATGCGCACCAGTTCTGCCAGATTGCGCGCGCCCATCTTTTCCATAACCTTGGCACGGTAGATTTCCACCGTCCGCGGACTGATGACGAGGCGAGCGGCAATCTCCTTGTTCGCCAGGCCCTCGGCTACCAGGTCCATGACCTGGCGCTGGCGCTCCGACAGGTCGGCGTGGCGGGCGGCAAGGGCGGCGACAGTCTCGGTTGTCGCCTTCCGCTGGACCGCGCCCGCTATCGCGTCGGCGATGCTGTCGAGCAGGCGGCGGTCGGCGAACGGTTTCTCGATGAAATCGACCGCGCCGGCCTTGAGCGCGCGAACCGCCATGTCGATGTCGCCGTGTCCGGTGATGATGATGACGGGAAGATCGCGGTTGAGTTGCTTCAGCCGTATTTGAAGGTCAAGGCCCGATAGTCCCGGCAGCCGCACGTCCACGACGGCGCAGTCGGCGGCGGCGTTGGGCGCCAGCAGGGCCGCCAGCAACGCCTCGCCCGAGGCGAAGCCGGCAACGGCATAACCGTGGCCGTCAAGCAGGAGACGGAGCGAGTCGAGTACCGCCTCGTCGTCGTCGGCGACGAACACCGTGGGCCGGTCCCCGTTACCCGCCATGGGGGCGCTCCGTGGCAAGGGGCAGGGTGAAGTGCACGGCAGCGCCGCCCGGGCCGCCGCCGAGCCAGAACCGCCCCCCGTGGTTTTCGACGATCGACCGGCTGAACGTGATGCCGATTCCCGTGCCCTCCGGCTTGCTGGTGGTGAAAGGAACGATGGGGCGTTCGAGGAACGCGCGGTCAAAGCCGGGACCGTTGTCCCGCACCCGCACCTCGATGAAGCCCGGTTCGGCGGCAACGGCCTCGATCTCGATGCGGCCGTCGACACGGCCGGTCTCGGCAATGGCCTCGGCCGCGTTACGCAGCAGATTGAGCAGCACCTGCTCGATCTGCAGCAGGTCCGCCATCACCGCCGGCAATTCGCGTGGCAGGCGGACCGCGACGTCGATTCCCTGCAGGTTGAGGTCGGATCGGCAAAGAACCAGGCTTTCCTCGACGATGCGGGCCAACGCGACCGGCGCCCGCTCGGAACGGCCCAGGCGGATGAACTCGCGCAGCCGCCGCACTACCTCGCCGGCGCGCTCCACCTGCACGGCGGCCTTGCCCGCCGCCTCCACCGCGCGAGCAAGATCGGGCGTCGGCGCGGCGACGGCGTTTTGCGCCGCACGCACGTAATTGCCGATGGCAGTCAGCGGTTGGTTGATTTCGTGGGCCAGCGCCGCGGCGAATTCGCCCATGCCACCCAGGCGGGCGACGCGGGCGAGCGCATCTTGGTGCAGGCGCAGGTTGGTTTCGGTCCGGCGCTGCTCGCTGACCACCATGCCGGTCGCCAGCCCGGTCAGGGCCAAGACCAACATTAATATTTGGAATGACGTCACCGTTTCGGCGCTCTGCGCCGTGATCTGGACGGCACCGATCAAACCTGCCTGGGTCGCCACTAGCCCAGCCACCACGCCCTCCATTCCGAACCGAATCGCGATCCAGATCACCGGCAGGAACAACAGATAGAAGAACTGGAACGAATAGGCGTGCGTGAAACCGAACACCAGCGCCAGCGCGGCGACGATGGCGGCGGCTTGAGTCGGCATTTCCCAGGAAAAGGACGACAGCCGCAGGCGCGTAAACGCAATCAGCAGAAACGGCGTCAGGACCGCGATCCCGATCATGTCGCCAACCCAAAGACGCAGTGCGGCGGTCACGACATCCGTTGGACCAATCAGGCCGGCGGCGGCCAGGACCGCAATTACTCCAATCGCCGCCAAGGCCGTGCTAATCGCGGCGGCGACCATCAACCGAACCAGGTCGCGCAGGGAAGCGAGCGCGGGATCGAAGCGCATTTGGGGGCGCAAAAGAAAAAGCGTCGCGCCGCCATAGGCGACCCCCGAAACCAGGACCGTGGCGGCTTCGACCATGATCGGAACCGGCAGATGCCGGACCAGAAGATCGGCCAGCAGCGGCGATACGAACAGCCAGGGCAGATAGCGCTGCCCGAACAGCAGAATCAGCGCAAAGCTGAGACCCGTCGGCGGATTCCATGGCGTAATCCCGAACGGGGCGAACGGATGGATGAAGCTGAGCCAGTCAAGCAGAACGAATCCCGCCAGGTACATGGCCGCGACGCGGCCATGCGGCCACGACAAAGCGCGCGCGAGAAACATGGCCTGCGCCCTGCGTACGCTGCCGGTCGGTGTCTCGGGTTTCGTTGTAATCTCCCGCCGTTGCGCGCGCGCCTCAGGAACGTCCCTTCAGTATCTCTACGTAAGGGACGTTCCGCAAGGACACACCCGGAATTGCCTCGCCGCGAACAGGCGCGCAACCTTCGGGGCATGCGTCACCAGGCAAAGCTTTCCATGAACGATGCGACGGTATTGCGGAATAGGCCTTCCGACGTGGTGGTTCTCTGCGCCGATCCTGAAATCCGCGACGTTCTGCGTTTCTGGCTCGACGGCGCTGGCGTACCGGTCGCCGTCGCCAGTGACGGCGCCGGGGCCAAGGCGCTGCTGGCGGAAAGGGAACGCGGCGGGCTGATCGTCGACCGCTTCCTGCCGCCGTGGTCGGGGCTCGACCCCTTCAAGATTCTCAAGCGGCGCTATCCAGCCTTGCGCGTGGTCGTGATCGGCGGCGGCAACTCCGACAATGCCCGGCTGGCGCGCGAGGTCGGCGCGGACGCGTTGCTGGAGCGGCCGCTTCGCCGCGCGGGCATCCTGCGCGCGCTCGGGTTTCGCGGGGCGGAGGCCGGACCATGAGCAATGTCCCCGTCATTTCGCTGGTCGAAATTGCCGCCGCCAGCCTGTTCGCGGTGGCGATCCTGCACACTTTCTCGACCAAATATCTCGAGCATCTCGCCCACGTGAACCGGACGCACGCCGGGCTGTGGCACTTGCTGGGCGAGGTCGAAGCCGTGTTCGGCTTCTGGGCCATGATCCTGTTGCTCGTTGTCGCCATCCATCTGGGGCCGGCACAGGCCGTCGGTTACCTGGAAGGGCTCAACTTCACCGAGCCGGTTTTCGTTTTCGTGATCATGGTCATTGCCGCGAGCCGGCCGGTGCTGGAATTCGCCGGGATGGTCATGCGGGCCGTCGCGCGCCTTTTGCCGCTGCCGGAAACGGCCGCCTATTATCTGGTCGCACTCTCGGTCGGGCCGTTGCTCGGCTCTTTCATCACCGAACCGGCGGCGATGACGCTTTCCGCGCTGCTGTTGCGCGATCGCTATTTCGCCAAGGACGCGCCGGCGATCTTCAAATACGCCACCATTGGCGTCTTGTTCGTCAACATCTCCATCGGCGGCACGCTGACACCCTATGCCGCGCCGCCGGTCCTCATGGTCGCCGGCACCTGGGGCTGGGACATCGCTTTCATGTTGAAGACCTTCGGCTGGAAAGCGGCGCTGGCCGTGCTCGTCAACGCCGGCCTGGTGACGGCGCTATTTCGCTTCCAGCTCGCGCGCCTTGCCAACGGCTTGCCCGGCGATAAGGTAGATCGGATTCCATCACCGGTGATTTTGATCCACCTCGCCTTTCTTGCCGGCGTGGTCGTCTTCAGCCATCACGCCGTCGTGTTCAGCGGCTTGTTCCTGTTCTTCCTTGGCTTCACCGAGGCCTACAAGCGCTATCAAAGCCGTTTGATGCTGCGCGAGGGGTTGATGGTCGCGTTCTTCCTCGCCGGACTGGTCACGCTGGGTGGCATGCAGAAGTGGTGGTTGCAGGCGCTGTTGACCGGGCTTTCGCCGGACGCGCTCTTTTTCGGCGCGGTCGCGTTGACCGCCATCACCGACAACGCGGCGCTTACCTATCTCGGCTCGTTGGTGGACGGCGTGGACGACGCCTTCAAATACGCCCTGGTCGCCGGATCGGTTGCCGGCGGCGGACTGACCATCATCGCCAACGCCCCCAATCCGGCCGGCTTCGCCATCCTCAAAGGGAAATTCGATGAAGGCGCGATCAGCCCCTTGGGTTTGTTGGCCGCCGCGCTGCCGCCGACACTGGTCGCGATCATTGCATTTCAACAGCAGGGAACGGGAGGGCAGATCATGTCCGAACCGACGATCGTCAACGAACTCACCGCCTGGCTGCAATCGTTGTCGCCCGGGTTCATCTTTCTTCTGATGCTGCCGTTCCTGGTGGCGGTGGCGGGGCTGTTGCGAGAGCGTTTCTCGGGTCAGGCAGGTGAACTGCCGGCCCCCGATATGGAGCCTGAAAGCGACATCGCGCCCGACCACCAGATCCACGCGGCGGCCCAGCATTCCCCTCGCCGCTCAACGGCGCGCGGCGGCGCGAATCTCGCTCAAACTACGGCGGGTGGTGATCGCCTCGGGGTCGAGGCGAAGCTCGATCACCGCGGCGTTGTCGGCCGCTAGCGCCGCCGCCAGCGCGGGGGCGAAGTCGGCGCTGCGCGCCACCGTGGCGCCAAAGGCGCCGAAGGCGCGGGCATAAGCGGCGAAATCGGGGTTCTTCAGGTCGGTGCCCATGACGCGGCCGGGATAATCGCGCTCCTGGTGCATGCGGATGGTGCCATACATGCCGTTGTTGACCACCAGCACCAGGGGCTTGGCGCCGTACTGGCGGGCGGTGGCCAGTTCGTTGCCGCTCATCATGAAGCCGCCGTCGCCGACAAAGGCGACGGTGCGCCGTTCCGGGGCGACGATGGCGGCCGCC
>CAZIVY010000326.1:0-2750 GCA_964542505.1 uncultured Rhodospirillaceae bacterium | reverse complement strand
GAGACGCAAATAGCGAAGAAAAGAGCGCAGCCGGTCGGTCGCGGGACTGGCCAGCATGTCCGGGCCGCCTTCCTCGACAATTCGGCCGTTGTCGATGAATACGATGTGGCGGCACACCTCGCGGGCGAAATGCATCTGGTGAGTGACCATCATCATGGTCATGCCCTCGCGGGCAAGCGTCGCGATTACGTCCAGAACCTCGGCCGCCCGTTCGGGATCGAGGGCGCTCGTCACTTCGTCAAGCAAAAGCACCTTGGGCCCCATGGTCAACGCCCGGGCGATGGCCACCCGCTGCTGCTCACCGCCCGACAGAAACGCCGGATAGGCGTCCTTGCGCGACGAGAGGCCGACCTTCTCGAGAAGCGCCGCCGCCTGCTCAAGCGCGATGCGGCGATCAAGGCCGCGGACCTTCACTGGGGCCACCGCCACGTTTTCAAGCGCCGTCATGTGCGAGAACAGATTGAACTGCTGGAACACCATGCAGCATTGCGAGCGCATACGGGCGATCTCGCGCCGGGGTTTCGGCGAGCGCAGCCCGTCGACGACATCGTAGCCGACCAGCTCGCCGTCAATGCGGATCTCGCCGGCCTCGTAGGTCTCGAGGAAGTTGATGCAGCGAAGCAACGTGCTCTTGCCCGAGCCACTGGGTCCGAGCACGCCGCACACCATGCCCTTGGGCACCGACAGCGTCATGCCATCGATGATGGGGCGGTCGCCGTAACTCTTGCGCAGGTCCGCGATTTCGATCATGCGCGGGCGGCCGCAATTGGCGTTTGGCCACGCGCGCGCAAACGCCCCTCGAAGCGGCGGCCGAGCGCGGCAAGCGGATAGCAGACCAGGGTGTAGGCGATCCAGACGACCGCCATGATCTCGAAGCCCATCAGCGTGCGCTCGATCTGCTCCTTGGACACGTACAGGAACTCGGTGACGCCGAACAGCGACACGACCGAGGTTGCCTTGACCATGAACACCGCCTGATTGACCAGGGCGGGAGTCATGCTCCGCAGCGCCTGCGGCAGGACCACCGTCCGCATGGCGCCGACGTAAGAGAAACCGAGCGAAAGAGCCGCCTGGAATTGCGCCTTCTGCACCGAATCGATGCCGCCACGCACGATCTCCATGATGGTGAAACTGGCGAAGAGCGTGAGGGCGAGCGCCGACGACGTGGGGGCGGATAGCTTGATGCCATAGGACGGCAGCACGAAGAAGACGGCGAATACCTGCACCACCAGCGGTACGCCGCGGACGACGGTGACGATGAGAAACAGCAGGGTACGCACGGCGCGACCGCTCCATGCGTAAAGGCAGCCGAGCAAGGTGCCGAACACCGTGCCAAGGCCGATGGAAACCGCCGCCAGGAGCAGCGTTGCCCCAAAGCCCTTTAGCAGAATGGGCAGGAGCGCGAGGACGGTGTCGAACCGATCCACCTGCGTCACTTCCAGGGCGCCCGCAGCTCGACGCCCTTCATGGCGACGGCAAGCAGGGTGGTCATGGCGAAATAGATGCCGGCGAAGACGATCAGGATCTCGAAGCTCCGCAAGGTCGAGGAAACGAGCGCCGTCATCAGGTAGAACAACTCCTGCACCGCCAGGGCCGCGGTCAGCGATGTATCCTTGATCATCTCCACCCATATGTTGGCGAGCGCCGGGAGCGCGAAGCGCAGCGCCTGGGGCAGGACGATGACGCGTTGCACCTGGAACCATCCGAAGCCGAGACTGAACGCCGCCTGGACCTCGTTGCGGTTGACGGCGGCAATGCCGCCCCGCACGATTTCGGTCACATAGCCGCCGTTGTGCAGCGCCAGCGCCACGACGCCCGACCAGAACGGACTCGGAAAAAGACCAAGCGTCGGCAGTCCGAAGAAGATGAAATACATCTTCACCAGGCTCGGGCTATTGCGCATGGCCTCGACGTAGAGCGCTACCCAGAATCTGGCCTTGGGGCCGCCATATTCGGCGCAAAGCGCGGCCGCTGTGCCGATGACGAACGCCAAGCCGATGCTGGTTACCGCCACCAGCGTCGCGACCACCGCGGCGGCGCCGATATCAGGCAGCGCCGCCCAGACCGGGCCAAAGTGAAAATGGTAGCCATCCATTACACTGCGGCCCGGCCCGGTTCGCCCCTAGATCGGCGCGCGCGCCCAATAAGGCATGAGATCGGTGCTTTCCAGCCACTTCTTGTGGATCGCCGCCAGGCGGCCGTCGAGCCGCATGCGGACCAGCGCCCAGTTGACATAGTTGAGGAGAATCTGCTCGCCCTGCTTGATGCCGATGGAGAACTGGTTGACGTCGAGCGGGTCCTCGGCATCGAGAATGACGCGGAACTGGCCGGGGAATTCGCGGATGATGAAGCGCGCCGGCGCGCTGTCGTTGAAGAAGGCCTCGGCGCGGCCCTGGCGGAAGGCCAGGAACGCATCGGAGAAGTTGGGGTACATCTCGACCTTGGCGTCGGGAATGGCGCCGAGGATGAGCGCCTTGAGCTCGTCGCCCTGGCGCGTGGTCACCACCTTGCCGCCGAGGTCCTTGTTCCTCTTGTAGGGCGAGTTGGCGCGCACGATGGCGCTGAAGTCGGCGTTGCAATAGGGCAGCGAGAAATCAACCACCTGGGCGCGCGTCTCGAAGACGCTGAACTGGCTGATCACGATGTCGACGCGGCCGGAAACGAGCGCGGGGACACGCTCGGCGCCGCCTGGAAATACCTCGAATTCGATCTTCTTCTCGTCGCCAAGCAACCCCTTGGCGATGGCGGTG
>CAZIVY010000325.1:0-5671 GCA_964542505.1 uncultured Rhodospirillaceae bacterium | reverse complement strand
CGACCGCTTTGTGCGCAACGTCGCCATCGCGCTCGGCAACAGCCGGGACCAGCGCGCCGTGCCGGCGCTGACCCGGCTGCTGGACGACGGCTCCGAACTGGTGCGCGCCATGGCGGTGTGGGGCCTGTCGCGCCACTTGGCGCCGGATGAATTCGCCCGCCTGCGCGCCGCGCGCCTCAAAGCCGAGGCGGACGCGGCGGTGCGCGCCGAATGGGCCGCATGAGCGGGCAGCTTTTCTGTTTCGGCCTCGGTTACGTGGCGCAAGTCCTCGCCGCGCGCCTAGCCGAGAAGGGCTGGCGCATCGGTGGCACGGTGCGCGACGCCGACAAGGCCAAGGCGCTGGCGGCAAAGGGCATCGCGGTCACCGTCTTCGACCACGGCAAGCCACGGCCCGACGCGGCCTTGGGCGGCGCGACCCATATTCTGTCGTCGGTCCCACCGGAAGATCAGGGCGATCCGGTGCTGGAAGCCTGCGCCGATCGACTTGCCGCCAATGCCGGGCATGTTTCCTGGATCGGCTATTTGTCCACCACCGGCGTTTATGGCGATCGCGGCGGCGCCTGGGTGGACGAAACCGCGGCCGTCGCGCCCGGCAACGATCGCAGCCGCCGCCGCGCCGCCGCCGAAACCGCATGGCTCGACCTTGGCCGCCGAATCGGAGTGTCCGCCCAGGTCTTTCGCCTGGCCGGCATTTACGGGCCCGGCCGCAGCGCCCTCGATCAGGTGCGCGCGGGTACCGCCCGGCGCATCGAGAAGCCGGGACAGGTTTTCTCCCGTATCCATGTGGAGGACATCGCCGCCGTCCTCATCGCCTCCATGGCGCGGCCCGAAGCAGGCGCCATCTACAACCTCGCCGACGACGAACCCTCAAGCCCTGCCCAGGTCGTGGCCTTCGCCGCCGAATTGCTCGGTGCGCCCTTGCCGCCGCTAGTGCCTTACGCACCGGCGGCGCTGTCGCCCATGTCCCAAAGTTTTTTCACCGAGAACCGGCGCGTGAGCAACGCCCGCATCAAGCGCGATCTCGGCGTGACCTTGCTCTATCCCACGTTCCGCGAGGGCCTGCGCGCCTTGCTGGCGCAAGGCGATTAGCCCGCCCCCGCCGCGCCGCACAGTTCCTCGACCATGGCCCACATGCGGGCGATGTCCTCGGGGCGCGACAGCCGGTGATCCCCGTCCTTGATCAGCGTCAGCGTGGCATTGCCGCCGGTGAGCGCCTGGAGGAGGCGCAGCGCGTGCTGCCAGGGAACGTCCGGGTCCTGCATGCCGTGCAGCAAGCGAATCGGGCAGGCGAGGGAAATGGGGCGGTCCAGCAGCAGATTCCGCCGCCCCTCGGCGATCAGCTTCATGGTAATCGGGTAGGGTTCCGCGTCATAGGCCGACGGCTGGCGCCAGACCCCTTCGGTTTCAAGCGCAAGGCGAGCTTCGGGCGCGGCGCGCTCCCACATCAGCGCCTCGGTGAAATCGGGCGCCGCCGCCACGCCTATCAGGCCGGCGGCGCGGCGCGGCCGGGCGAGCGCCGCCAGCAGCATGATCCACGCCCCCATGGACGAGCCGACGATGACTTGGCGCCCCTGGCACACCTCGTCCAGCACCGCGATGGCGTCCTCGGCCCAGCGCCCCACCGTGCCCTCGGCGAACTCTCCGCTGGATTGGCCGTGGCCGAAATAGTCGAAGCGGACGAATCCGCGCCCCGCTTGCCGGCAAAGTCCGGCCAGCGCCGCCGCCTTGGTTCCCGTCATGTCCGATTTAAAGCCGCCGCAGAACAGCACCGCGGGTGACTTTCCCGCTTGCCTGTGGTACGCGATGCCGTGCCCGTCGGGGCGCGGCAAGCGATCAGGCTGGTCCGGTTGGGGCATGACGTCGGTCGGATCCTGTTAGCGTCGCGGGCATGACCCGAGTGGAGTATCCTAGCATCTCTAAGGCCGTCTCCGGTCGCGCGCGCGCGCCGGGCATACTGCAGGTCTTGCCGGCGCTGGTCACCGGCGGGGTGGAGCGCGGCGCCATCGACGTCGCCAAGGCGGCGACCGCCGCCGGCTGGAACTCCGTCGTCTCTTCCGAAGGTGGCCACATGGCGCGCGAACTCGAGCGCGCCGGCGTCCTTCACTTGACGCTCCCCCTGGCGTCGAAGAATCCGTTCGTCATGCGGGCCAATGTCCACCGGCTGCTCGACGTCATCGAGACCCATCGCATCGATATCGTGCATGCGCGCTCGCGCGCCCCCGCCTGGAGCGCCCGCGCCGCCGCCCGCCGCAAGGGGTTGCCGTTCGTGACCACCATCCACGGCACCTACAGCGCCCGCAATCCCATCAAGCGCTTCTACAACTCGATCATGACCAAGGGCGACCGGGTCATCGCCATCTCGCAATTCATCGCCGACCACGCCGAGGCCACCTACGGCGTCGACCCCCGGCGCATGGTGGTGGTGCCGCGCGGGCTCGACCTCGGCCGCTTCGATCCCGCCAAGGTGAGCGCCGAGCGCATGGCGCTGCTGGCCCATACCTGGCGGCTGGTCGACGGCGTGCCGGTGGTGCTGCTGCCCGGCCGTCTGACCCGATGGAAGGGCCAGATGGTGCTGATCGAGGCCATGGCGCGCCTGGTCAAGGACATGGGGCACGACCAGCTTTTTTGCCTGCTGGTGGGCGACGACCAAGGAAGGTTGGGCTACCGGCGTCAATTGGACGCCGCGGTGCGCCGGCACGGGCTGGGCAGCGTCGTGCGCCTGGTGGGCGAATGCCGCGACATGTCGGCATGCTACATGCTGGCGGACGTGGTGGTTTCGGCCTCCACCGAGCCGGAAGCCTTTGGCCGCGTCATCGCCGAGGCCCAGGCCATGGGCCGTCCGGTCATCGCCACCGATCATGGCGCGGCGCGCGAGACGGTGCGCGTGAACGAATCGGGCTGGCTGGTGCCGCCGGGCGATCCCGCGGCGCTGGCCAAGGCGCTGCACGACGTGTTGCGCCTTGGCCCGCAGAAACGCCAGGAAATGGCGGATGCGGCGCGGCGCAACATCGCCGAGCGCTTCACCGTCGAGCGCATGTGCGCGCAAACCCTGGCGGTTTACACCGAGCTTCTCGGCGTCCGGCGATGAGCGAAATGGCGCCGCTCCGCCCGGCGCCGCGGCGCCGGGTGCTGGTGATCAAGCACGGCGCGATGGGCGATTTCGTCCAGGCCCTGGGCGCGTTCCAGGCCATCCGCGCTTTTCATCTGGCCGACAGCGTCGTGCTGCTCACCGGTTCGCGCTTCGCCGAGGTCGCCGCCACCTGCGGCTATTTCGACGAAGTATGGATCGACGACCGGCCGCGGCCCTGGCGTCTCGGCGCGCTCTGGTCATTGCGCCGGCGCCTGCGCGAGGGCGCCTTCGCCCGCGTTTACGACCTCCAGACCTCGACCAGGTCCAGCCTCTATTTCCGCTTGTTCCCGTTCCGCCGGAAGCCGGAATGGTCGGGCGTCGCGCGCGGCTGTTCGCACCCTCACGCGAATCCCGGTCGCGACCGCATGCACACCCAGGACCGCCAGGCGGAACAACTCGAAGCGGCCGGCATTCGCTTCCTGCCGCCGCCCGATCTTGGCTGGGCGCGCGGCAGTCTCCGCCGTCTGGGGGTCGAGGGCGAGTTCGCGCTTCTCGTTCCCGGCGGATCGCGCCACCGGCCAGCTAAGCGCTGGCCGGCCCAATCCTTCGCCGGATTGGCGCGCCATCTGGCGGCCGAGGGCGCGCGCCCGGTTCTCATCGGCGGCGCGGACGAGGCGCCGCTTCTGCGCGAGATCGCCGCCTCCTGCCCGGCGGCGCTCGATCTCGGCGGGCGCACCGCCTTCGCCGACCTGGCGGAGCTGGCGCGTCACGCGCGCTTCGCCGTCGGCAACGACACCGGACCCATGCATCTCCTCGCCGCCGCCGGTTGCCCGGTGCTGGTGCTGTTCTCGGACCGGTCGGATCCGGCGCTCTGCGCGCCGCGGGGCCCGCGCGTGCGCGTGCTTCGCCAGGCGCCGCTGGCCGCGCTTCCCCTCGAGCGCGTGGCCGCCGAGCTGGGCTCGCTCGCCCGCCTTGACAAGCCCGCTTGAGACTCTAGCTTCCCCCGCTTATGAGCAGCGAATTGTCCAGCGCGCCAGCCGCGACCGGCGTCGCCGTCACCCTCCCCGACGGGCGCGTGCGCCGCTACGAGCAGCCGGTGAGCGGCGAGCGCATCGCCGCCGATATCGGGCCGGGCCTGGCCAAGGCAGCGCTGGCGCTGCGCGTCGACGGCCAGCTTCGCGACCTGAAAAGCGTGCTCGCCGCCGACGCGAGAATCGAGATCGTCACCGTGAAGGACGAACGCCCCGACGTGCTGGAGCTGCTGCGCCATGACGCCGCCCACATCATGGCCGAAGCGGTGCAGGAACTTTACCCCGGCACCCAAATCACCTTCGGCCCGGCGATCGAGGACGGCTTTTACTACGACTTCGTGCGCGCCGCGCCCTTTACCCCCGATGACCTTGGCGCCATCGAGGCGCGCATGCGCGCCATCGTCCAGCGCAACGAGCCCATCGTGCGCGAGGTTTGGGACCGCGACGCCGCGGTGCGCTGGTTCACCGAGCGGGGCGAGAAGTACAAGGCGGAATGGATCGGCGAACTGCCGCCGGGTGAAGAAATCAGCATCTACCGCCAGGGCGCCTGGCTCGATCTCTGCCTCGGACCCCATCTGCCTTCCACCGGCAAGCTCGGCGCCGCGTTCAAGTTGACCAAGGTATCGGGCGCCTACTGGCGCGGCGATGCGCGCAATCAGCAGTTGCAGCGGATTTACGGCACCGCCTGGCGCAACCAGGCCGAACTCGACGCCTATGTGAACCGCCTGGAGGAAGCCGAGCGCCGCGATCACCGGCGGCTGGGCAAGGAGCTCGACCTGTTCCACGTCCAGGACGAGGCGCCGGGCATGGTGTTCTGGCACCCCAAGGGCTGGATCATTTACCGGTTGCTTGAAAACTTCGTTCGCGGGCGCTTGGAAAAGAGCGGCTATGTCGAGGTGAAGACGCCGCAGCTCGTTGACCGGCGCCTGTGGGAAGCGTCCGGGCACTGGGAGAAATTCCGCCAGTACATGTATTTGGCGGAAAACGACGAAGGCGTGCGCGAATACGCCGCCAACGACACCCACCGCATCTTCGCCCTCAAGCCGATGAACTGCCCCTGCCACGTGCAGATCTTCAACCAGCGCTTGCGCAGCTACCGCGAGTTGCCGTTGCGCATGGCCGAGTTCGGTTCCTGCCACCGCTTCGAGCCCGGCGGCGCGCTGCACGGCATCATGCGGGTGCGCAATTTCGTCCAGGACGACGCCCACATCTTCTGCACCGAGGATCAGATCGTCCCCGAGACCATCGCCTTTTGCGGCTTGCTGGCGGGCATCTACAAGGACCTTGGCTTCCCCGAGGTGAAGGTGAAGTTTTCCGACCGCCCGGCGGTGCGCGCCGGCGCCGACGCGGTCTGGGACAAGGCCGAGGCGGCGTTGCGGGACGGCTGCCAGGCCGCCGGGCTCGACTACACGCTCAACCCGGGCGAGGGGGCGTTCTATGGGCCGAAGCTCGAATTCGTGCTCCGCGACGCCATCGGCCGCGACTGGCAATGCGGCACCTTGCAGGTCGATTTCGTCCTCCCCGAGCGCCTCGACGCCGTCTATGTGGGCGAGGACGGGGCCCGCCACCG
>CAZIVY010000324.1:0-4461 GCA_964542505.1 uncultured Rhodospirillaceae bacterium | reverse complement strand
GCGCCGGCGGCGGCCAAGCCGGACCGTTTTCTGGATAGCGCCGGCAAGCCGCTGCCCTTCATGACCGCGGTGGTGGGCGGCCGTTCCGTCGGCGTGCCGGGCGTCATGCGCATGCTGGAACTGGCGCACCGCGACCACGGGCGTCTGCCTTGGGCGCGGCTGTTCGAGCCGGCGATCGCGCTGGCGGTCGAGGGATTCCCCGTTTCCCCCCGCCTGCACCGGTTGCTGGCGGGCGACACCAGGTTGCGCGAGTTCGAGCCGGCAAGAAGCCTCTTCTACCGTGCCGACGGCTCGCCCCTGGCGGTGGGCGATAAACTGGCCAATCCGGCGTTCGCGGCGACCTTGCGCGCGCTGGCGGCGGGCGGGGCGGACGCCTTCTACACGGGCGAGATCGCGCGCGCCATCGTCGCCGCCGTGCAAGGCTCGCCCGTGGCCCCCGGCGATTTGACCGCGGCCGATCTGGCGAACTACCGCGCCCTGCGCCGCGCGCCGGTCTGCGCGCTCTACCGCGCCTGGCGCCTGTGCGGCATGGGGCCGCCGTCGTCGGGCGGCATCGCGGTGCTGCAAATGTTGGGGCTGCTGAGCCGCTTCGAGTTGGCGGCGCACGCGCCCTTGTCGCCCATGTCCGTGCATCTTTTCGCCGAGGCCGGGCGGCTCGCCTTCGCCGACCGCAACCGCTATGTGGCCGACGGCGATTTCGTCAACGTGCCGGTGAAGGGGTTGCTCGATCCCGGTTACCTGGCCACGCGCTCGCGCCTCATTGAACTCGACCGCTCGCTCGGCCAGGCCGAACCCGGCGATCCGCCCTGGCGCGACACGCGGCTGTTCGGCGAGGACGCGACCCTTGAGCGCGCCGGCACGTCCCATGTGTCGATCCTGGCGGAAAACGGCGACGCGGTGGCCATGACCACCACCATCGAAGGCGCCTTCGGCTCGCGCCTCATGGCGGGCGGATTTCTGTTGAACAACCAGCTCACCGATTTTTCCTTTCTCCCCGTCGCCGACGGGCGGCCGGTGGCCAACGCCATCGCGCCGGGCAAGCGTCCGCGCTCCTCCATGTCGCCCATGCTCGGCTTCGGGGCCGACGGCCGCCTGATGCTGGTAGCCGGATCGCCCGGCGGCAGCGGCATCATCAATTACGTCGCCCGAAGTTTGGTGGCGATCCTGGACTGGGGCCTGGACCCGCAAGCGGCGGTGGCGCTGCCCCATTACGGCAGCCGCAACGGCCCCACCGAACTCGAAGACGGAATCGGCGCCGTGGCCCTCGGCCAGGCGCTGGTCGCCATGGGCCACAAGCTGACGTTGCAGGAGCAGGTGAGCGGCCTGCATGTGATCGTCCGCCGGGGGGCGGTGATCGAAGGCGGCGCCGATCCGCGCCGCGAGGGCCGGGCGCTGGGCGATTGACCCACCGGCGGCGCCCCTCTAGCGTCGGGCGATGATCGGGCCGGGGCCGCGCAATCTCATCACCGACGTCGACGGCATCCTGGTGGGGAACGCCGAGGACGTGGCCGTGCGCAGCGGCGTGACCGTGGTCTTCCCCACCGCGCCGGCGGTGGCGGCGGTGGATGTGCGCGGCGGCGCGCCGGGCACGCGGGAGACCGATTTGCTCGATCCCTCCTGCCTGGTGGAGCGCGTGGACGCCATCTGCCTTTCCGGCGGCTCGGCCTTTGGCCTCGACGCCGCCTCGGGCGTCATGGCGCATCTGGTGTCCATCGGGCGCGGCTATCCGGTGGCGGGATTTCGCGTCCCCATCGTGCCCTCGGCGATCCTGTTCGATCTTGCCAATGGCGGCGACAAGGCCTGGGGGGATGAGCCGCCCTACCGCGCGCTTGGCCGCCGCGCCGCCGCCGCTTGCGGCCAGGACTTTCGCTTGGGCAATGCCGGGGCGGGGATGGGCGCCATCGCCGGCGCCTTGAAGGGTGGCCTCGGCAGCGCCTCGGCCGCCGCCGGCGGGTTTACCGTCGGCGCGCTGGTTGCGGCCAACCCGGCGGGCAGCGTCACTTTGCCGGGACAAGCGGCGTTCTGGGCCGGCCCCTTGCAGCAGGGCAATGAATTTGGCGGGCCGAAGCCTCAACGGCCGGCGCCCCTCGATCTCGATCTGCCGCCCGATTCCAAACTCGCCGGCCATACCAGCATCTGCGTCGTCGCCACCGATGCGGCGCTGACCAAGGCCGAGGCCCGGCGCGTCGCCATCATGGCCCATGACGGCCTGGCGCGCGCCGTGCGCCCGGCGCACACGCCCTTCGACGGCGACACGGTTTTTGTCCTCGCCACCCGCCGCCGCGTTTTGCCCGAACCCCGCCCCCTCAACCTCGCCCGGCTCGGCAGCCTGGCCGCCGATTGCTTGGCCCGCGCCGTGGCCCGCGCCGTTTACGCGGCGGAATCCCTGGGCGGCGTGCCGTCCTGGCGTGACCGGAATCCCTGAAAACCGCGCCTTGCTTGCAACCCATGGGCGATTTCAGTAGGGTGCGCCGCCGCTGCCGCCGGCCTGATTTGGCGTCCCGGTTGCGCCCGTAGCTCAGCTGGATAGAGCACCAGACTACGAATCTGGGGGTCGGGAGTTCGAATCTCTCCGGGCGCGCCAATTCCCCCATCGCCGATCGTCCCGCCGCCGCCGCCCATGTGCTAGATTGCCTGGTCGGTGCTGTCGTCCCGGCGCCCCCGGGGCGGCGGACCACCGAGGCCCGCACACGAAGGGAGGCAAGCCATGGCGACGTACATCCTATTGGCCAGCTACACCGATCAAGGCGCTCGCACCGTCAAGGAATCGCCGAAGCGGCTGGATGCCGCGCGCGAATTGGCGAAGCAGTTCGGCGCCCAGCTCAAGGACATGCACCTCACCTTCGGCGCCTATGACATGGTGGTCACCGTCGAAGCGCCCGACGACGCGGCGATGGCCAAGTTCAACCTGGCCGTGGCCTCGCGCGGCAATATTCGCACCACCACGCTGAAGGCGTTTTCCGAAGCGGAATTTCGCAAGATCGTCGGCAGTCTGCCGTAACTGCGGAACGGCTCGGAGGATCTCGAGCACCTTTTTGGGCGGCCAAGCGCGGCGCGGCTCTCCTTGCCGTCCTCGACGACCATGACCGGGCGATCTATCGGGGACTGTCCCTCCGGGACGGCAACGGAAACCGGCGGACGTCGACGATGCGTTGATGCAAGATCTGACATCGTCTCCGCGACACCGTCGCCGACAAACAAGATCGTTTTACGGGGCGGGGCCGCTCGACAAGGCGTATTATGAATACATGCGAGCGATGGTCGTTCTCGTGCTGCTCTTCGTCGCGGCCTGCGAGGCTGTCCCCCAGCGCTACGCCATAGTCGTTCCTCCGGGATCGCAAAGAAAATACGAGGACGAAAGCTGGATTTGCGGCTGGCATTGGGAACAATTGGTCGTCGCGCGAGGTACATCGTTCGGATGGGAGGACGAACCTCGATCCCCGGGCTGGCATGAATGCATGCTCGCGCTCGGCTGGAAACAGATCCCGTACCGGCAATCCGATCCTTTATGAGGGGCAATCGTTTGATCCATCGGGTTCATTCGCCGGCCGGGCGCTGGAAAATCAACGCCATCGTGTTGGGCGGTTTGAGTGTCCTGGCCATTCTTGGCGGCGCGTCGGCGCAGGATGCGCGCTCGCCCGACGAACTGGTAGCGCAGGTCGCCGCGGCCATTTCGTCCGCAAAGCCGGATCGGATCGCCGCGTTGTTCGATTCCGATTCCGAATCCGATTCCGAGGCCGTGCGGGATCTCGTCGACCGGTTCCGGGCTTTCAAGGGATCCGAGGAATTCAACGTCAAGGCGGTTGGCAAGCGGGACGGCAACTGGCCTCGGCGGCGCTGGGGTAATCCGGGCGGGCTGGAAGGAGTTGTCCAAAACGTCCCATATCTTGTGTTTCCGGTCGAACCCCTTGGACGCGTTTCCGTCTCCGGGAAGAAACCCGGTGCACCCGCGGGCTGCATAGTGAGTGTCCTCTACGGAAAATTCGGCGACCGGTATCTGATGATGATCGGCAAGGAAAGGAGCGGTATAAAGGGTTCACTTCTGCCCAGGGAAGGGCCGGGTGCACCGCGATGCTAGCTCGGGTCGCCTGGAGCATGATCCGATCAGTTCGAACCGGCCCGTCCGTCCTTCGAGACGCACCCCGCGGGCGCTCTCAGGACGAGCGTGCCTTAGTGCAGCCGTTCGTGGTGAGGGCTCGACTTGAGCAAAGCGAAGGTCGAGCGTCTCGAACCATGAACGGCGCGGCTCGCATTGATCGGATTCGGCGCTAGATGTGGAGCCTCAATACGTTGTTCCTCGGCAAGGCGAGGCGGCTGATCGGCGTTAGGCATTTTATTCCGGTGTGCGCCCGTAGCTCAGCTGGATAGAGCACTAGACTTCGAATCTAGGGGTCGGAGGTTCGAATCCTTCCGGGCGCGCCAATTCCCGCCGCCACGCGCGGCCACTCCGCTCAGAGGATC
>CAZIVY010000323.1:0-5588 GCA_964542505.1 uncultured Rhodospirillaceae bacterium | reverse complement strand
CGGCGAACGAGCAGCGGCGAACGAGCAGGGACGGAAACGACAAAATGACAAAGGTGTTTGTCAGCACGGTCATCAATGCGCCGATCGAGCGCGTCTGGCGCTGCGTCGGCGATTTCAATGGCTTGCCCGCTTGGATGCCGGGCATGAAGGACAGCGTCATCGAGCCGGGCAGGAGCGGCAAGGAAATCGGCGCCGTGCGCAGCCTCTCCATGGCGGGCGCTTCCGACAAGTTGCGCGAGCGCCTGGAAGCGTTCTCGGCGGACGATTTCTTCATCGCCTATTCGGTGCTTCAGGGTCCGTTGCCGGTGAAGAACATCCGGACGTCCATGCGGCTGCGCCCTATCACCGACGCCTACGGCACCTTTGCCGAATGGACGTCGGAGTTCACCGCCGACAAGGGCCAGGAAGCCGTCGGGGCCCAGTTCATGGACCGGGTCTTCAATGCCGGCTTCCGCGCCCTCAAGAGGTATCTGGGCGTTTGATCGCCCGCGGGACGGTTCCGTGAACGCTTCCGCTTCCTCGGCGATCCTTCTGTCCGCCGGCAAGGACAAGACCCCTTGCCTGTTGGGCGGCAAGTGCGCCAGGTGCGCCACGGTGTTGTTTCCGAAAATGCCCGTCTGTCCCCTCTGCTTGGTCAACGGGACGATGAGCGAGATAGAAATGGGCCGCACCGGGCGCCTTTACAGCCACACCATCGCCCGTGTCGCACCCAAGGGATTTAAGGCGCCGTTCTACCAGGCCTTCGTCGACCTTCCCGAAGGCCCGCGCATTTTTTCCTTGATCGGCGCCGAATGCCCCGTCGAACCCGGCGCGCTTCAGGACGGCATGGCCATGCGCCTCGTCATCGAACCCCTCGCCGGCACGCCGGAAAACCGGGACGTCCTTACCTACAAATACGTCCCCGTCGCGCGCGGTGGAAAATCCCGCCATGCGTGACGTCGCCATCATCGGTGTCGGCGCGCACCCCACCGGCCAGTTCACCCACCTGGCGATGAAGGACATGGCCCATGTGGCGATCTGGGGCGCGCTCGACGACGCCGGGGTCAATCCGCGGCATCTCAACGTCGCCTATGTGGGCAACTCGCTTGGCGGACTGCTGACGGGGCAGGAAGGCGTGCGCGGCCAGGTGGTCATGCAGCATTCCGGCATTACCGGGATTCCCGTCATCAACGTCGAGAACGCCTGCGCCAGCGCGTCGACGGCGTTGCGCGGCGCCTGGCTTGAAGTGGCCTCCGGCGCCGCCGATGTCGCCATCGCGGTCGGCGTCGAGAAGATGTACGTGGGCGACACCGCGAGAACCATCGGCGCGCTCAGCGCGGTCTCCGAGATCGACTTGGCCCAGATGGGCATGCAGTTCACGACCAGCTACGCGATTCATCCCAAGATCAATCTCAAGGAGAAGATGCGGACCTATGGCTGGACGATCGCCGATTTCGCCAAGCCCGCGGTGAAGAATTCCTTCAACGGCTCGCTCAACCCGCTGGCGCAGCATCGTCGGCCCTTGAGCATCGAGGAAGTCGTGCAATCCCGCGTCGTGGTCGATCCGCTGACGCTCTACATGTGCGCCTCGATCTCCGACGGAGCGGCGGCGGCGGTTCTCTGCGCCGACAATATCGCTGCCCGCTTCACCAGCAAGAAGCGCGTTCGCATCGCCGCTTGCGTGCTGCGCTCCGGCCAGTACCGGTTGCCGGACGAGGAACGCCCGGATTCGGCCACCGCCACCGCCGATCTGGCCTATGAGGCGGCGGGCGCCGGTCCCAGTGACATCGAGGCCATCGAGCTTCATGACGCCATGGCCCCGGCCGAGCTCATGCTCTATGAACGCCTCGGCCTTTGCGCGCCGGGCGAAGGCCCGAAGCTCATCGACGACGGAATCACGACCTTGCGCGGGCGTCAGCCCGTCAACCCCTCGGGCGGGCTGTGCTCGCGCGGGCATCCGGTGGGGGCCACCGGCCTCCTCCAGATCGCCGAATTGGTGTGGCAGATGCGCGGCGAAGCCGGCGCGCGCCAGATCGAAAGGCCGCCGAGACTGACCATGGCGCAGAACCAGGGGGGCCTGTTGCTCGGGCAGGATTCCGCCGTCTATGCCACGACAATATTGAGCAGTTGAAGCCGATGTGCAAACCAGACGTGGGGTTGAGACGTGAGCGCTAAACGCAAGGAAGTCGTGGCCTCGATCGCGGATGCGGCGGCCAAGATCAGGAGCGGGCAGACCATCGCGGTCGGCGGCTTCGGCGCCGACAATCACCCGATGGCGCTGATCCGCGAAATCATCCGCAAGGGCACGAAGGATCTCACCGTCATCGCCTCGGCGACGGCGGGGCTCGAGATCGACCTTCTGATCGGCGCCGGCTGCGTCAAGAAGCTGATCGCGCCCTATGTCGGGCAGGAGATGTACTGCCCCATCGGTCACAATTTCCGCAAATATGTCGAATCCGGCGAGATCGAGCTTTGGGAATGCAGCGAATACATTCTTTACGCCGGCCTGTTCGCCGCCGCTTCCGGCCAGGAATTCTTTGCCTGGCGCGGCGGCGTCGGCACCAGCATCCCGGAGCTCAATCCCGATCTCGTGCAGTTCACCGATCCCATCGGCAAGACCAAGAAGATCATCGCCGTCCCGCCGCTGCGCCCCGATTGGGCCATCGTTCACGTGGGCTGGTCGGACGCCTATGGCAACGGGCAGCATCTCGGCGCCCGCTTCGGCGACCGCTGGCTGGCCCGCGCCGCCAACCGCATCATGACCCAGGCCGAGCGCATCGTGCCGAATTCGGTGATTCGCCGGAACCCGTTCATGACCACGATCGCCTATGCCGATTGCGTGGTGGAAGCCCCCTATGGCGGCCATCCCTACGCGGCGCACGCCTTTTACAAGGAAGACGTCGAATTCATCCAGGATTACGTTCGTTGCAGCGAAGCCAATCGCAAGGGCGACGAAGCGGCCTGGAAGGATTACCTGCGCCGTCACGTTTACGGGCCGGCGGACCACTTTGCCTATCTCGAGACCGTGGGCCTGCGAAAGCTGCTGGGCCTCTACACCCACCCGATCGTCAACTGGTAGTCGGGCGTCCGGCCGCCGTTGAACGCACATCCGAGGATTCGACAAATGAGCGACTATTCCTGGAAGGAACTGATGGCGGTGGTCTTCTCGCGCGAGATCAAGGACACCGACAAGATCACCTCCGGCGCGCACACGGAAATCTTCTTCGCCGCCACCATGCTGGCGCAGAAGACGCACGCGCCGAACCTGAAATTGCAACTCGGCGGCAGCGTGACGCTGTGCAATGTCGTCGACGTGGAAATAAGCGAATTGCCCAAGACATCCACCGGCTACGAGCTGATCCGCTACGCCGAATCCGTGCACGATCACCCGGACACGTTTCTGTTTTACGGCGCGCCGGGCGGCCGCGACTACTACAAGGACGGAAGCGAGTACCGCGACGTGAATCATTTCTGGTTCGCGGACAAGTTTTTCGTCGGCGGCATCCAGGCCGACAAGTGGGGCAACACCAACATGATCGGCCTCGGCCCGCCGGGGAAAATGACCTTCCGCGGCCCGGGCACCATCGGCATCAACGACATCGCCGTGGGCGTGCGCGATACCTACGTCTTCCTCACCGCGCACGACAAGCGCCGCCTGGTGGAGCAGGTCGACTATATTTCCCACCCGGGCAAGAAAATCTGCCGCGAGAACGAGTTCTACGGCGGCGGCCCGAAGTGGATCGTAACCCCCAAATGCATTTTCGATTTCGATCCGAAAACCTTGGAGGCGCGGCTGGCGATGCTGTTCCCCGGCGTCACCTTGGATGACGTCAAGGCCAATACGGGGTTCGAGGTGAAGTCGGCGAAGAAGGTCGAAACCGTATCGCCTCCCACCAAGGAGGAACTTTCGGCGCTGCGCAACGAGGTCGATAAGACAGGCGTCTTGCGCCATTAGGTAACGTCACCGCCATCGGAGGGATCAAGAAATGAGCCAAGCTCAACGTCAGCCAGCCGCCACGCCGAACGTCGAAACCTGGGGCGCCTTCATCAACGGCGATTTCCGGCCCGCCGCCAGCGGCAAGACGTTTCCCACCTTCAACCCCGGCAATGGCGAGATCATCGCCTGGCTGGCGGAATGCGACGAGGAAGACATCGAGGCGGCGGTGCGCGCCGCGCTGGCCGCGTACCCGGCCTGGAAGCGGCGAACCGGGGCCGCCCGCGCCAAGCTTCTGATGAAGCTGGCCCAGCTCGTCGAGGCCCATGGACCCAAGCTCGCCGAACTCGAATCCCTCAACGCCGGCAAGCCGATCCGCGACTCCAAGGCCATCGACGCCGTGACCGCGATCGACGCGCTGGAATATTTCGCCGGCATGGCGACCAAGATTCAGGGCGATACCATCCCTGTTCCCGGACCCTACATAAACATGACCCTGCGCGAGCCGTTGGGCGTCGTCGGCGGCATCATTCCCTGGAACTACCCGCTGCTGCAGGCGGTGTGGAAGATCGCGCCGGCCATCGCCGCCGGCAACACCGTGGTCTTGAAGCCGGCGGAACAAGCCTGCCTGTCGGTCATGTATCTGGGCAAGCTGATCGCCGAGGCCGGGATTCCCGCCGGCGTGGTCAACATCGTGCCGGGCATGGGCGCGGTCGCGGGCGCGGCCCTGGTGGCGCACCACATGGTCGCCAAGGTGATGTTCACCGGCAGCGCCATCACCGGCAAGCGCATCGCCGCCGCCGCCGCCACGACGCTCAAGCCCATCGGCCTCGAACTGGGCGGCAAGAGCGCGGTCCTCGTTTTCGAGGACGCCCCCATCGACCAGGCGGCGCAGATCGCCGCCATGTCGATCTTCAGCAACCAGGGCCAGGTCTGCACCGCCGGCTCGCGGCTCTTTTTGCATGAGAGCCTGCACGACAAGGTGCTCGAAAAGGTCATCGAGAACGCCAAGAAGGTGAAGCTCGGCGATCAAATGGATCCGGCCACGACCATGGGCCCGCTGATCTCCGCCAAGCAGAAGGAACGCGTCCAGGGCTACATCGATAGCGGCATCGCCGACGCCAAGCTGGCCTACCGGGCCGAGGTGCCGAAGGAGCTGGAGAAAGGCCATTTCGTCGGACCGACGATTTTCGACGGCGTGCAAAATTCGATGAAGATCGCGCGCGAGGAAATCTTCGGGCCCGTACTGTCGGTCCTGACCTTCAAGGACGAGGGCGAGGCCCTGGCGCTGGCCAACGATTGCGCCTACGGCCTGGCGGCGTCGGTCATCACCCGCGACGTCGGCCGCGCCATGCGCGCGGCCCAGGCCTTCGAGGCCGGCAACGTCTGGATCAATACCTGGGGCGCCGTCAGCTCCATGGCGCCCTATGGCGGCTACAAGAACAGCGGCTATGGGCGCGAGATGGGATTCTCGGTGATGCGCGAACTCACCCAGGAAAAAAGCGTCTGGGTGAACGTCCGCTGATGCGGGTGGCGCCCAGGCACCATTGAACGAAAAGGACTCCGTGCGCCCGCAAATATTCCGGACGCGCCTGACCGAACTGTTCGGAATCCCGCACCCCATACTGTGCGGGGGACTGTTCCTGCTCGCCGACGCGCGCTACGTGGCCGCGGC
>CAZIVY010000322.1:0-2308 GCA_964542505.1 uncultured Rhodospirillaceae bacterium | reverse complement strand
ATCCTCGCGCCGGTCGCTGCCGAAAATGGACAGCGCCGAGCCGCGATGGAAATGCAGACCGCCTTCGTTGCGCACGTCCATATCCCGTCCGGAACCCTTCAACATGAACCAGTCTCCCTCAGATGACTTCGCGCACGAACATCAGTACCACCACCAGCGACAGCACCGCCTTCAACGTGCCGACGATGCCGCCGATGATCAGCGGTTGTCCGCCGGCCTGCCTTATGGTGTCCAGGGTGATCTGCATGCCCAGGCCGGTGAGGCCGAAGGCGAACAACCAGGTCAGGATTTCACGGAACATGGCGATCTTCGGCGCCGTGTGGCGAACGGCGCGGGTGGCGGCGGTGATCGCCTTGGCGCCATCGGCGGACGCCAGTCTGCCGTTGACGATGCCGCGCAAGGTGCTTTCGTCGTCCTCGGACATGACTTTCTTGTTGCCGATCAGGCGCTCCATCGCCGCCTTCTGGTCGGGCCGCGTGATCTTGCCGAGGTCCGTCTTCAGAACGCCGATGTCCTTGTCGGCCAGCAGCGCCTTGGGCTGAATGTTGTTGTCGAAATAGGCGCCCTGGTAGTGCTTCGCCGGCGCGAACACGCCGGTGGAGGAAAAGGCGAACATGAGGATGAAGCCAAGCACGAAGATCGGGAACTTCTCGAAGGCGATGCGGCCCAGGTTCACCGTCGCGCCACCCCCCGATTCCTCCTGGCGCACGTACCACAGCGCCGCCCAGATAACGATGATGGGCAGGAACAGCACGCGGGTGATGTTGAAGATTTCGGCGACCTTCAGCGCGTCGATGCCGTCCGGCTGGAACGCCAGCGCCGCGCCGGCGACCTGCGCCGAATTGAGAATGCCGGTGCCCGCCCAGGCGCCGAACTGGATATTGCCCATGTTGAACAGCTTGCCGACGATGGGGAAGATGAACATGCACCCCAGGCCCCACAGCAGGATGGTGCCGATGGTGTAGGCGATATCGATCGACTTCGCCTTCACCACCGGCGCCGTGGCTACCGCCGCCGAGACGCCGCAGACGCCGACGCCGGCGGCCAGCACGCCGCTCATCGAGGCGTCCAACCTCCAGCGCCGCCCGAGCCACAGCACCAGGCCCACCGATCCGAGCACGAAAATGCCGATCATGACCACCGACAACCCGCCGAGCGAGACCAGCTCGCCAAGGCTGTAAAGCGTGCCGAGCAGGATCACCCCGGTCTTCAACCCCAGCCGTGACAGGCGGACGCCGTTGCGCGCCCATTCGGGTATGCCGATGACATTCGCCACGACGAGTCCGGCGACGATGCCGAGAACGACGTAGTTGAGGCCCAGCACGTCGTGGAGGAAGCGCCCGCCGATCACCGGGCCGAGCGCGCGGCTCCACACCGCCACGATGGGATCGAAAATCCAGCGCACGAACATGGCGAGGAACAGGATCATCATCGCGCCGGCGAGGGCCGAACTGTAATAATCGACATTGCCCTCGCGGTGGGCGCCGGCCATGTGCCAGGCGCCGAATGCGACGCCGATCCCGCCGAATACGTAGGAAAGCCAGACGATCGATCCCACCTGCCGCGCGGTGCCCAAATACTCGAACATGAAGTTGAGCTGGCCGCCGTTCGCGGCAAAGCCGAAAGCGAGCAGCAACGCACCCATGATCACCAGAGCCGGGTGCTTGCGCGTGTAAACATTCACGCCGATGGCCGCCATGATTATCTCCTCCCTTAGCGTCCGCGTTTAAGCCGCGTTTGTCGGCGAATATTAGCGAACTATAATGATGGCGGCAACACGGCCTGCCATTTTCGGGTGCGCGCCAGTCCACGCCAAGTAGGGGTATTCCCGGTGGCGCACGGGATTCAGAGCGGCGAGGGAACGCGCGCCGCCGGATCGGCGCCGTTCCGCCAGCGCTGCCACGCCCAGATCGCCGCGCCGATGGCCAGACCGACGCCGTCGGCGATCGCATCGGGCACGATGAGCATGATCGCGGCGGCGAACAGCGCGGCGCGCAGCGGCGGCGTCAGCGGCCCCTGCAGCCAACCCTCGGTGGAGGAGGCGAGGAGGAAGACGCCCATGGCCGCGGTCACGAACACATGCGCGACTTCCGTCCACTGGCCTTGTCCCAGCAGCGCCGGGCTGGCGAAAAACATGAACGGCACGATGAAGGTCGCCAGGCCAAGTTTGACCGCGATCCACGAGGTTTCCCACGGGTCGGCGCGCGCCAGGCTGGCGGCGGCGAAGGACGCCACCGCCACCGGCGGCGTGATCGCCGACAGCACGGCGAAATAGAAAATGAACATGTGCGCCACCAGCGGCTGGACG
>CAZIVY010000321.1:0-3257 GCA_964542505.1 uncultured Rhodospirillaceae bacterium | reverse complement strand
GCTATCCGACAGCCGCTTATGCCGCCAAGTTCGCCATCGTCGCCGGCATCGTCAATCTCGTCGCGGGCTTTTGAAGCCGCGGCGCTTCGCACATCTTGCTTGCTCCCTGCGCCCAAGCTACTTTTGCAACAGGTCTATTGTGCGACGGCTTGCTTGGTTACACCGAGTAGCTCAGCAAACGCCTCTAACTGTAACCCCCTTGCTTCGCGCGCTTCCCTAATCCGTTCCGGGATGGGCTTAGACGGATTCCGAGTCTCGGTACGTCCTCTCTCAGCCATGTTACGCCTTATCAGCCGCTGGATTTGTCATCGTTACTTTGATCAAGAACCTGTTAAATGTGGTCCTTGAACCGCAATCGCTCCCTGGGATCTGGAACGGAGATCGGGGGCGTTGCGACCGTCGAAGCCCGCGCGATTTCCTGCAAGACGTTTACGTGCGCGAGCCATTCGTCGGCATCGGGGGCCGGCGAGGCCCAACACAAATGGGACAGGTTGCCATCTCCGCTCACGCGGTATGTGATCCATGAATAGAGCTCTGCAACCTCTCTTATGACCGCAGCAAACGAATTGTCTTTCGCCGACCACGAGAGCAGATTCGGTTGTAACGAAAGCCGAAGGTCCTGTCGGCTTGGGCTGCTGCCGGTTTCGAAGACACCGAGTTAGGTGTTTTGATGGAACCGGAGGTGGGTCATGGAACGACGGAAGTTCACGCGAGAGTTCAAGCTTGAGGCTGTGAAGCTGATCCGGGAGCGCGGGGTGACGGTGGCGCAGGCCTCGCGCGATCTGGGTGTGCACGGGACGGTGCTGCGCAACTGGGTGAAGGCGTTTGCGGACGATCCGCAGCATGCCTTCCCGGGCCACGGGCAGATGAAGCCCGAGCATGCCGAGATCATGCGGCTGAAGCGCGAAGTGACCCGGCTGAAAGCCGAGCGGGACATCCTAAAAAAAGCCGCGGCCTACTTCGCGAAGGAATCGACGTGAGGTTCGTCTTCATCGCGAAGCACCGGGGGATCTGGCCGGCGGAGTGGTTGTGCGGGGCGCTCGGTGTCTCGCGGGGCGGGTTCTATGGCTGGCTGACACGGCCGCGCAGCCCGCGTGCCAGGAGGGATGAGGCGCTGGCCGCGAAGGTGCGGGCCAGCTTCCTGGCGAGCGACCGGACCTACGGGGCGAGGCGCGTGTGGCACGACATGCTGGCCGACGGCGTGGCGTGCGGGCTGCATCGGATCGAGCGGCTGATGCGGCTCCAGGCCTTGCGGGCGCGCCCGCGGCGGCGTCGCCTGCCGACCGACATGGGTGAGCGGCAGGCGGGCGCCGTCGCTCCCAACGTGCTCGACCGCACCTTCGCGGCCCTGGCTCCCAACCGCAAATGGATTGCGGACTTCACCTACATCTGGACAGCCGAGGGCTGGCTCTACGTGGCGGCCGTCATCGATCTCTTCTCCCGGCGCGTGGTCGGCTGGTCGATGAGCGCGACGATGACGGCGCAGCTCGTCACCGATGCCCTCATCATGGCGATCTGGCGGCGCGGCAAGCCCGACGCGCTGCTGCATCACTCCGATCGCGGCAGCCAGTACACCAGCGAGCAGTTCCAGCGGCTGATGGCCGATCACGGCGTCATCTGCTCCATGAGCCGGTCGGGCAACGTCTGGGACAACGCGGCGATGGAGAGCTTCTTCTCGTCGCTGAAGACGGAGCGCACGGCGCGCAAGACGTACCGGACGCGGGACGAGGCCAAGGCCGACGTGTTCGACTACATCGAGCGCTTCTACAACCCGAAACGCAGGCACTCGACGATCGGCTATACGAGCCCGATGGAGTTCGAAATGAAGGCCGAATTAGCTTAAGCTCGTGTCAACCAAACCGGCAGCAGGCCAGCTGTCGGCTTCGTCCGGGAATGTAAAAACGTCCTCGGTTCGGCATGTATGAGCAAGCAATCCTGGGGCGCGAATTTCGAGCCAGTGCCAGCGCCCTTTCGGCATGGCCCGCATTTCCGCCAAGAACGGAAGATCACCCCGCTTGCAATGGTTCTGGATTTGAAATCCAATCGCGACGCGCCGAATATGGCCGCGCAAATCCTCACCCAGGCTGTTATTGAGGAACGTACCCGCACCGTACAGGTCATCGGCGAGCAGGACACCTTCGCGAACGGCGCGGGCTAGTGGAACGTCACAAGATTGCGGAGCAGATGCTCGCAAGCGATCTTGGATTTCTTTGATGACTGGCACGAAAGCCCCCTAAGGATTTTTCGGTAAAGCATATTCCCGAAAACGTGGTCCTGGATCAAGTGCTTTTTTGCCTAACTTAGGCGATCCGCCCGCGCTTCCTGAGGGAGGCGGCCAAATGCGATGGCCCTGGCTTATGCCTCACCCCAGGCGGCGGATGAAGGCGGCCATGGTTTGCAGCACGTCGTCCGCCCGGTCGCGGTGGGGTGAATGGCCGCAGCGCGCGAACGTCGCCACCTCCACCGGTCCGCCGATTTTCCCCTCCACCGCCCGAATTTGCGCCATGGTTCCGTACTCGTCGTCCATGCCCTGGACGACCAGGGCCGGAACCGAAATCGCGGGCAGGAATTCCTCGATGTTCCAGTGGCGGAATCCAGGATCGAGCCACGCCCGGTTCCACCCCCAAAAGGCGCCATCCACATTCGCCCCGTGGTGGCGCTCCAGCCGCCGGCGGAGATCGCCCTCGACATAGGCGGTGGCGGCGGCGGCGATGGAGCGCACCGAAAGCTCCTCGCAGAACACATGCGGCGCTTCCAGCACCAGGCCCCGCAAGCCGAGGCACCGTGCTTCGCCGGCGGCGATGATGGCGATGCTGGCGCCGTCCGAATGCCCCACCAGCACGATGTCGCGCAGTTCCGCCGCGCGCAGCAGCGCCGGCAGACCGGCGCGCGCTTCCTCGTGCATGTAAGTCGGCGGGCGGGGCAGCGCGCACGCATCCGACGCGCCGTACCCGAGCCGGCTATAGACCAGCGCCCCCCAGCCGGTGGCGGCGGCCAGGCGGTCGGGAAAATCCCGCCACATGGAGACGCACCCCAGGCCTTCGTGCAGGAACACCAGCGTCGGCGCGTCGGTGGGGCCAGGGCCGATGCGCCGGCATTCGAGCCGCCGGCCGCCGACATCCAGAAATTCGACTTCGCTCAACCCTGGCGCAGCTTGAAGCGCTGGATCTTGCCGGTGGGCGTCTTGGGCAACTCCTCGAGGAATTCGATCCAGCGCGGGTATTTGTAGGGCGCCAGGCGGTTCTTGACGAAGCCCT
>CAZIVY010000320.1:0-3619 GCA_964542505.1 uncultured Rhodospirillaceae bacterium | reverse complement strand
GTGAACTCGAACACGCGGTCGAGCACCGGGTGCAGCTTCGCCTGCTCCATCGCCCGCAGCATGGCGGCGAAGCCGGCGCGCGAGCCGACGGTGACCCCTTGCAGGCGCAATTGCCGCATGACCACCAGCGGCAGTTGCAGGGCCTCGCTCGCGCCCCCCAGCACGCCGATCATGGCGATGGCGCCGCCCGCGCGCACCGCGCGCAGCGATTGCGCCAGCGTGCCCGCGCCGCCCACGTCGACCACCAGATCGACGCCGCCGCCGGCGATGCCGCTTGCCTTGCGCCCCCATTCCGGGTCGCGCCGGTAATTCAAGCGGTGATCGGCGCCCAGCGCCTCGGCGCGCTTGAGCTTGTCGTCATCGGACGAGATCAGGATGACCTCGGCGCCGCAGAGCTTGGCGAATTGCAGCGCGAACAGCGACACCCCGCCGGTGCCCTGGATCAGCACCCGGTCGCCGGGCTTTACCCGCCCCTCGGTGACGATCGCGCTCCACGCCGTCAGCCCGGCGCAGGGCAGAGTGGCGGCCTCGACCTCGCTCAGATGCGGGGGCACGGGAAGCAGGCCGTCCTGGTGGAGGACGCGGTATTCGGCATAAACGCCGTCGCGGTCGTGGGCGCCGAACGAGGTGGCGAATTTCTCCGCGCTGGGAGGGCCGTCGAGCCAGCCCTGGAAAAAATTGATCACCGCGCGGTCGCCGGCTTTCCAGCGCGTCACGCCCGGACCGACGGCGGCGATTTCGCCCGCGCCGTCGCTTAAAGGTACGAGGGGAAGTTTCTGCTTGGGGTTGTAGATGCCCCGCGCCAGCAGGAGATCGCGGTAGTTGAGCGACGCCGCCATGACTTTAAGCAGGACTTCGCCGGCGCCGGGCTTGGGCACCGGCCTGGTGGCGGCGCGCAAATGTTCGATGCCGAATCCGCCGGCAAGTTCGATGACCTGCATGCGCCGACCTAGTCGATTCCGTTGGCGCGCTGCATTTCGCGCACGAAACGCACGATCGCCCGCGCCTCGTCGTCGCTGGCGGCGGGACGGGGCGCCATGTCGCCGAAGCGCCAGTGGTGGGCGCGGGCGCCGGCGGTCATGGCGCGCAGAAGCGAAAAATCGGCATGGTGGCCGGGGGCGTAGACGGGATGGATCAGCGGCGGGCCGCGGTTGCTGCCGCCGGCGTTGGGGCCGTGACATTCGCCGCACAGGCGCCGGAACGCCACGGCGCCCTTCGCCGCCTCGGGCGACAATGGGCCTTGAGTCACCGCCAGCGTTTCGCCGGGCGACGCCGCAAGCGCCGGGATCGGCGTCAGAGCCAGGAAGATCGCGCAAGCCAGACGCAAGAGCATTGGCACCTCGTCATCCTGCGTTATACTCGAAGCCGCGAAACGACAAGGGCGAAAAGTCCGCCGATCGCGGCTTAAGGATCACGGCCTCAGGGAGGAACACATGGCAGGGAAATTGGCTTCCGTTGCCGGCGTCTCGGCGCCGGTTTTGTTCGCCGCCTTGGCGGCGGGGGCGCTGGTCTTGTTCGCTGCCGCGCCGGCGGCGGCGCAAGACTGCCCGCGGGGCACGCTGGATGCGCGCTTCTGCGACCGCGACGGCGACCTGGTGGCCGACGCGCCCACGGATGCGAAGCTATTCGTCGATCCGCCGACGCTGATTTTCGCCTACACCCCGGTGGAGGACCCCGAGGTCTACCGCAAGGTGTGGGACCCCTTCATCGACCACATGGCGAAACAGACGGGAAAGAAGGTGCAGTTTTTCCCGGTGCAGTCCAACGCCGCGCAGATCGAGGCCATGCGCGCCGGGCGGCTGCACGTTTCCGGTTTCAACACCGGGTCGACGCCGCTGGCGGTCAACTGCGCCGGCTTCGCGCCCTTCGCCATGATGGCGTCGAAAATAGGCGAGTTCGGCTACGAAATGGAAATCATCGTCCATCGCGACGGCCCGATCCAGAAAGTCACCGACATCAAGGGCAAGTCGATGGCCTTCACGGCGCCAACGTCGAATTCCGGCTACAAGGCGCCATCGGCCCTGCTCGAAAGCGAATTCGGCATGGTCGCCGAAAAGGACTTCAAACCAGCCTTTTCCGGCAAGCACGACAATTCGATCCTCGGCGTCGTCAACAAGGATTACGACGCGGCGGCGGTGGCCAATTCGGTGCTGGCGCGCATGATCGCGCGCAAGGTGGTGGACGGCGACAAGATCCGCCGCATCTACAAGTCGCAGACCTTCCCCACCACCTCCTACGGCGTCGCTTACAACCTGAAGCCGGACCTGGCGGCCAAGGTGCGCGAGGCCTTTTTCAGCTTCAAATGGGAAGGCACGGAGTTGCTGAAGGAATTCGAGAAGAACGAACCGCCGGCCGAATCCTTCATTCCCATCTCCTACAAGCAGCACTGGGACGTGGTGCGCAAGATCGACGCCGCCACCAAGGTGAGCTACGCCTGCAAGTAAATCGCCCGCACCCCATGCTGGCCATCGAGGGCCTAGTCAAGGAATACAACACCGGCGACCGGGCCCTCCAGGGCGTGGACTTGGCGGTCCCCAAGGGCCAGGTCATGGCCTTGATCGGACCGTCGGGGGCCGGCAAGAGCACCCTCATCCGCTGCGTCAACCGCCTGGTGGAACCGAGCGCGGGCCGCGTGCGCCTCGACGGCATCGATGTCACCGCGCTCGGCGCCGCCGATTTGCGGCGCGCCCGCCGGCGCATGGGGATGATCTTTCAGGAATTCGCGCTGGTGGAGCGCCTGACGGTGATGGAAAACGTGCTGTCGGGGCGGCTCGGCTATGTCGGCTTCTGGCGCAGCTGGTTCCGCCGCTTCCCGGCCGCGGACATCGAGGCCGCCTTCGCCATTCTCGACCGCGTGGGGTTGAGCGAATTCGCCGACAAGCGCGCCGACGCGCTATCAGGCGGCCAGCGCCAACGGGTCGGCATCGCCCGGGCGCTGATCCAGAAGCCCGACATCCTGCTGGTGGACGAGCCCACCGCCAGCCTCGACCCCAAGACCTCGCGCCAGATCATGCGCCTGATCGTCGAGCTGTGCGACGAGCGCGGTCTCGCCGCCATCATCAACATTCACGACGTGGGCCTGGCGAAGATGTTCGCCCGCCGCGTCGTCGGCCTGCGCCAAGGACTGGTGGTCTATGACGGACCGCCGAGCGGGCTCGACGCCCTGGTGCTGACCACCATCTATGGCGAGGAGGATTGGTCGCGCACCGTCGCCGGCGACGCGGAAGCCGGCGAGCAAGCGGAAATCCCGGTGGACCCGCAACGCCTGGCCGGGCTGACATGAGGGCAACAACCATGGCGCGGCGCTGGTCGCCGCCGCCGCTGATCGAAAATCCCTGGCTGCGCTGGGGCATCGTCGCCGGTAGCGTCGTCTATCTGGCGCTGGCGCTGGATTCGGTTCCGGTAAATTGGACGCGGCTCTATGAGGGGATGGCGCGCGGCTGGCTGTTCGTGCGCGGCTTTCTGGCCCCCGACTTCTTTTCGCGCGGCGAGGAAATCGCCGAAGGGGTGGCGGAAAGCCTGGTGATGACCGTGGTTTCCACCGCCGTCGGCATCCTGCTGTCGCTGCCGGTGGCGCTGGGCGCGGCGCGCAACCTGGCGCCGCTGCCGGTCTATCTTT
>CAZIVY010000319.1:0-2155 GCA_964542505.1 uncultured Rhodospirillaceae bacterium | reverse complement strand
GCATCGGGCGGCGGGTTTGCGTCCGCGCACAGCTTCCGGAAGTCCGCGGGCAAACTCGCGGCGCCAACAAGCGCCAGGCGGTCCGCCGTCTCGCCGAGATGGATAGAGCAGCGCACGTCGGGACCGGTGCGCTCCAGTTCCGCCGCGATGCCCTGGCAAATTTCGGCGACCGGCACGCCCTGCGCCAGCGCCGCGATGAGGTCGGACTGCGTTTGCGCCAGGTTTGCCGCGCTGGAAGCGGCGGATCGCCGCGGCGCGGATTCGCCGCCAGGGCTGTCCTTCGAAGGCCGGGCGTGGGGTTTGTTGTCGATCCTCGTGGTCACGGGATGACGTCTCCGTTTGGCCTTGGAATCGGCGGACCCGATACCTTTGGACATGGCGCCGAGCCAGGCATCGTTGGGCAACCCGGCAGACCCAGGATGCTAGGCCGCCGCAGCTAAGATTGAGTTAAGCGCCGCCCCCGCTGCCGTACCCTGCGCGCCGCGACGCCCAAAGCGTCATGCGCTAGTACCGCTTTCGCGAGTTCGCGGGTCGCGACACGCCACTCGCGAACTCGCGAAAGCGGTACAGATTCAATAGGGTTGTACCCTTCATCCATGGTCCGCGCCCGGCGCGCCTTGCGCGCTATATATTGGCGGCAACGCCGCCAGGGGCGCGGATCAGCGATGGCGGGTACTAGCGGCGCGCCGGATTTTCCGTCGAAGGCGGCCGCGCCAGCGCCGAATCGCCGCGGCGATCCGTTCCTAGGCGGCGCTGTTCTTCCCTCGGCGCGCGGAATTGCCCGATTCCGGCCGGCGCACCCGCGCCGGCGGAAAATGCAGCGACGCCACGGTGCCCTTGCCGAATTCGCTCTCGATCGTCAAGGAGCCGCCGTGAAGTTCGATCAGCGCCTTGACCAGCGGAAGGCCCAGGCCGGTACCATCGTGACTGCGCGAAAAAACGTTCTCGACCTGGCGGAACGGCCGGAGCACGAGGGGGATATTCTCCTCGGCGATGCCAATGCCGGTATCGGCGACCGCGATATCGATTCCTCCGTCGGCGCTTGGCGCCGCCCGCACGGTCACCGTCGCGCCGGACAAGGAGAACTTGACGGCGTTGCTCAACAGATTGAGCAGCATCTGCTTGACCTTGATCTCGTCGGCCCACAAGGCGGGCAGGTTCGCCAGCGGCGCGAACGTCATGGCGACGCCATTTTCCCGCGCGCGACCGGTGACCAAGCGCTCGCACGCCGCGCACACGTCGGCAAGACTGACCCGTTCCTCGCGCAGGGTCATCTCGCCGGACTCGACCTTGGACAAATCCAGGATGTCGTTGATGATCCTGAGAAGATGCGAGCCGCTATCGTGGATCAATCCCGGGTATTCGTCGTAGCGCGCATCGTCCAGCGGGCCGAATTTCTTGTCCTTCATCAGTTCCGAGAATCCGATGATCGCGTTGAGCGGGGTGCGCAATTCGTGGCTCATGTTGGCGAGAAACTCGGACTTCGTGCGGTTGGCGGCCTGGGCCTCGTCGCGGGCCGCCGCGGCGTCGATCTGCGCCTGCTTCATGCGCGTGGCGTCGAGGATGACTCCGTTCCATACCACCGAGCCGTCCGCCTGCCGCCGCGGGCGGGCGATGGCGTGGGTGAACTTGCGCTGCCCCGTGGGCGTGACGATGGCGGCCTCGACGTCCCACGGCGTGAGTTCGCGCGACGCGGCCAGCAGGCGTTCGCGAAACGCGGCGCGATACTCGGGCGCATAAGTGGCGAATAGCGCCTCGGGATTGGCAATGATCTTTTCCGGCGAGACGCCGAACAACTCGCGAGCGCCCTCGCTGATATAGGTGTAGCGGATATCGCCATCCGGCTTGACGACCCGCTGATAGACCACCCCCGGCAGGGTCGCGGCGAGCGATGCGATGCGTTCTTCCCCGGATTGCAACGCCAGCAGCGCACGGCGCCGTTCCGCGGCGACGATGGCGATCGGCAGCAACCGGGCGACGGCTTCCCGTTCGCCGGCGCCGGGCGGACGCGCCTTGGTGAAATAAAGGGTGAGGACGCCGAGAAGCTCGCCGTCCGGGCTGTGGAACGGCTGCGCCCAACAGGCGCGCAAGCCGTGATCCAGCGCCACCCGGGACCCGGCCGCGACGGGACTGGCGGCAAAGTCGGCGACGACGA
>CAZIVY010000318.1:0-3139 GCA_964542505.1 uncultured Rhodospirillaceae bacterium | reverse complement strand
GCGGGCGCTGGTGCACGTATCGGCCATCGGCGCCGATGCCAACTCAAGCGCCGCCTATGCCCGCAGCAAGGCCGCCGGCGAGGCCGCGGTGATGGCGGCTTTCCCCAAGGCCGTGATTTTGCGCCCGTCGGTGGTTTTTGGGCCCGACGACCAGTTCTTCAATCGTTTCGCGGCCCTGGCGCGGCTGTCGCCGGTATTGCCCCTGATCGGCGGCGGCAAGACGCGCTTTCAGCCGGTCTACGTGGGCGATGTGGCGGCGGCGGTGGTCGCCGTGCTGGACGATCCGGCCGCCGCCGGAAAAATCTTCGAACTCGGCGGACCGCGCGTTTACAGCTTCCGGCAGTTGATGGAAATCGTCCTGCGCGAGACCGGGCGGCGGCGGCTGTTGCTGCCATTGCCCTTCGCCCTGGCCATGGTCCAGGGGTTGTTTTTCGAGCTCCTGCCCACGCCGCCCTTGACTCGCGACCAGGTGCGTTTGCTCCGCCGCGACACTGTCGTCAACGCGGCGCGGCCTGGGTTGCTCGAACTTGGGCTAGATCCGACCCCGGTCGAAGGCACGGTGGAAAGCTATCTGTTCCGCTATTGCCGCGGCGGTTTGCGCCCAGCCCGCTTGGCCTAGCTTCTAGCTTCCCTCTAAGTCATTGCCGGTGCGGGTGTTTTAACAACGAACATCCGCGTCTTGAGCGATTGGTACCGTATCGGACCTATTTCCAAAGCCAAAAGGGTAGCGGCAGGATTTACGACAAATTGCACACGTATTTTCCGCAAATAAAGGTCGCTATCACTGCCCTAACGACCATGTTTCCGCTGGAAAGGCGGCAAAAACTGCGCTATAGCTCTAGAGTTGCCGTCCACAGACCCCATGGGGACGGCGTTCGCGAGCTAGAGCGTTGCAAGCTAGGGACGGGCGGCATGGTCGAGAAAATGCTGAAATTCGTCAAGATCGGGCCGGCAACGCCCGTCAAGCGCGGGGTGGACGAGCGCCGGCGGGATTTCGGCGAAATCTACCGCAACTACGCCACCGACAAGGCGGCGGAACAGGCGGCGCGCTGCTCGCAATGCGGCGTTCCCTTCTGCCAGACCCATTGCCCTCTCCACAACAACATCCCCGACTGGCTGAAGCTCACCGCCGAGGGACGCCTGGAAGAAGCCTATGAGCTAAGCCAGGCGACCAACAATTTCCCCGAGATTTGCGGCCGCATTTGCCCCCAGGACCGGCTGTGCGAAGGCAATTGCGTCATCGAAACCTCGGGGCACGGCACGGTCACCATCGGCGCGGTCGAGAAATACATCACCGACACCGCCTTCGACATGGGCTGGGTCAAGCCGCCCAGGCCGCGCCACGAACGCAGCCAATCGGTTGGCGTCGTCGGCGCTGGGCCCGCCGGCCTCGCCGCCGCCGAACAGTTGCGCCAACTGGGCTATCAGGTGCGCGTCTACGACCGCTACGACCGCGTCGGCGGCCTGATGATCTACGGCATTCCCAATTTCAAGCTGGAAAAGCAGATCGTGGAACGGCGAACCGCGCTGCTGCGCGACGGCGGCGTGCGGTTCGAGTTGAACTTCGAGGTCGGGCGCGACGCCACCCTGGCCGATTTGCGCGCCCGCCACGATGGCGTGCTCATCGCCACCGGCGTCTACCGGGCGCGCGAGCTGCAGGTGCCGGGCGCCGGCCTCGCCAATGTGGTGGCGGCGATGACCTACCTCACCGCCTCGAACCGCAAGGGACTGGGCGACGCGGTGGCGGAATTCGACGACGGCCACCTGGACGCCGCCGGCAAGCACGTGGTGGTGGTCGGCGGCGGCGACACGGCGATGGATTGCGTGCGCACCGCCGTCCGCCAAGGGGCGAAATCGGTGAAATGCCTCTACCGGCGCGACCGCGCCAACATGCCGGGCAGCTTGCGCGAGGTGAAGCACGCCGAGGAAGAAGGCGTCGAATTCGTCTGGCTGTCGGCGCCCAAGGCGCTGCACGGCGGCGTCAAGGTCGGCGGCGTGCGCGTGGCGCGCATGCGCCTCGGGCCCCCCGATACGAGCGGCCGCCAGGCGCCGCGGGAAATCGACGGCTCCGACCACAAGATCAAGGCCGATCTGGTGATCAAGGCGCTGGGCTTCGACCCCGAGGACATGCCCGCGAGCTTTGGCGCGCCCGACCTGGCGGTCAACCGCTGGGGCACGGTGAAGATCGATTGGCGCAGCAAGATGACCTCGCTCGACGGCGTGTTCGCCGCCGGCGACATCGTGCGCGGCGCATCCCTGGTGGTGTGGGCGATCCGCGACGGCCGCGACGCGGCCGAGCAGATGCACCGCTATCTACTGGCCAAGGCGCCGGTCGGCCTCGCGGCGGCGGCGGAGTAGGCAATGGTGATCATGCATCGTTCACTTCGAATTCTTTTGATCGCGGGCGTGCTCGTCGCCATGGCTGGGGGATTCGCCCAAGCGCAGTCGCCGCGTGATCCTGCGAGCACGGCGGCGGCGAAGAGGTTGATCGAGGTGCTCAACGTGGAGCGAAATGCTAGGGCGCGGCTGCCGGACATCGTTCGGGGAACATTCAAGGCGTTTAAGGAAAAAAACCCAGGGCGTGACGCCGAGACTCTCAAGGTCATGGAAGAAATATTCTTGCCGGAATTCACCCTGCGCCTTCCCGAATTCATTGATGCGATGGCGGAACTCTACGCTCTGCATTACACGACGGCGGAGATGGGAGCGCTTACCGCGTTTTTTTCGACGCCAGTCGGGCAAAAGTTCTTCGAGAAGTTGCCGATACTGACTCAGCAGGGTGCAAAAATAGGAGGAGTGTGGGGGGAGCGGATTGGTCGCGAGGTGATGGAGAAAAACGCCGATAGGATCCGTGGACGCGGTTTGAGAATTTGATCGGAGGCGGACGGTGACTAAGAGGAGCCGAAACGAAGGCGAAGCATTCATCCGCGATTGGCGGCGCGATGCGGCGCACCTGTCCGCCCACGGCCTCTACGATCCGGTCGACGAACACGATTCCTGCGGCGTCGGCTTGATCGCCGCCCTTGACGGCAAGCCGCGCCGCGAGGTGGTGCTGGCCGGCATCACGGCGCTGAAATCGGTCTGGCACCGGGGCGCGGTTGACGCCGACGGCAAGACCGGCGACGGCGCCGGCATCCAC
>CAZIVY010000317.1:0-4285 GCA_964542505.1 uncultured Rhodospirillaceae bacterium | reverse complement strand
TCGTCCACCGACATGGACAGCATGACCACGCTCTTGCGCGGCGCGTAAACCAGGTAGCCGGAGGTGGGGTTCGGCGTCGTCGGCACCAGCAGGCCGATCAAGTCATCGCCCGCGCGGCGCTGGACCTCGGCCTTCGATTCGGCGGTGACGAAGGCGATGGCCCAGGTGCCGGCCTTGGGAAACTCGATCAGCGCCACCTGGCGGAACGAGGTCGAGGACTGGGCGAGAACGGTCTCGAAAATTTGCTTCAGCGCGCTGTAGATGCCGCTCACCACCGGCATGCGGGCGACGATGCGCTCGCCCAGGCGAAGAAACGCGCGGCCGATGAAATTGGCGGTGAGAAAACCGATCACCGTCAAACTGCCTATCGCCACCAGCAGGCCGACGCCGGGGATGTCGAAGGGCAAGAAACGGTTTGGGTGGTAGGCGGGTGGAATCATGCGGGCGACGTTGCGGTCCACCAGGTCGACGAATTCGACCGTCACATACAGGGTGAGGCCGATGGGCGCGGTGACGATGATGCCGGTGAGGAACCAGTTTCGCAGCCGCGCCAGCAGCCCGCGGTGCTTGACCACGTGCTTGGGCGCCTGCGCGTCGGCGGCGTGTTCGCCACTCATGGGCGGCCATCGGCCAGAAAAAAGTCGCGCAACTCGCGCCACGTCGTCTCGGGTTCCTCCTCGGCCAGATAGTGGCCGCAAGGGAGGGAGCGGCCACGCACGTCGTCCGCCCTCTCCCGCCAGGTCGCCAGCACGTCGTAGTGGCGCTCCATGAGGCCTTTTTCTCCCCACAGCACCAATAACGGGCAGGCGATCTTGCGTCCGCCGTCGGCGCGGTCGTGCTCGAGGTCGATGGACGCGGCGGCGCGATAGTCCTCGCAACTGCCGTGAATGACGGCGGGATCGCGGAAGCAACGCAGATATTCCGCCACCGCCTCGGCGCTGAAGCCGGCAAAGCCTCTGGACCAGCCAAGCAGTTTCTTGCGCAGGTAATATTCAGGATCGGCGCCGATCATGCGCTCGGGGAGGTCGAAGGGCTGAATGAGGAAAAACCAGTGATAATAGCCGGTGGCCACTTTTTGATCGACGGTGGAGAATATCTTCAGCGTCGGCACGATGTCGAGGACCGCCGCCCGGCTGACGCGTTCTGGATGATCCAGCGCCATGCGGTGCGTGACGCGCCCGCCGCGATCGTGGCCGGCGACGGCGAATCGATCGAACCCCAGCCCCGCCATGACCGCCACCATGTCGGCGGCGCTTGCCCGCTTGCTGTGGCTGAAATGGTCCGGCGTGGACGGCGGCTTTCCCGAATCGCCATAGCCCCGCAGGTCCGCCGCCACCACGGTGAAGTTCGCCGCCAGTTTCGGCGCCACCAAATGCCACATGGCGTGGGTTTGCGGATAGCCGTGCAACAGCAAGAGCGGCGGTCCCGATCCCTTCATCGCCAAGCGGATTCGCGTCTCGCCCGCGTCCACCGTCTTGCGTTCGAATCCGGGCAACAGCATGAACCTCGGTCCCCCCGTGGGAGACTATAGCATCGGCAGGCGGAGCGCCCTCACGGCGCCAGGAACGCGGCCAAATGAGCCTTGACCGTGGCGCTGTCCCAGGCGGCGAGCGTGCGGCCTCCCATGGGCTGGGAATAGGCGGGCGCGACCGGCGCCGTGGGCAGCTTGCGGCTCCGCGTCAACACGACGCCATTGGGGTTGGCGTCCAGCCACGCCGGCAGGTTTTGCCCGTCCAACTCGGCGACCGGCCGGCGCAAGCGGCCGACGAAATTGAACTCCCCGTGATAGTCGACAAGGATGGCGATGGCGCGGCCGGCGCTTTCCTGTTCATGGAGGTAGCGGCCGGCCGGGGCCAGGTCGAACGCCGCTTTGCCCGGCGCTATGCCCACGGCATGCGCCAGCACCACCAGCGACAACGGTAGCACCAGCAGCGCCCGCACCGCGTCGAATCCATCGCGCGCGGCGCGGCTGGCGACGGTGACCACGGCGGCAAGCCCAAGGCCGATGCCGAACAACAAATAGGTCGTGGACGTCCACCCCGGCAGCGTCCAGGCGCGCGGCACGGCGGGCCATGCGGCGTAGATGCTCGGCCAAGTGCTTAACGCCGCCCCCAGCGCGGCCACCAGGAATGCCGGCAGCAGGCTATCGAAGGGGCGCAGCCGGTCTTCCTGCAGCGTCAGGTATCGCCCCAATAGCAAGGCGAATCCTGGAAACAGCGGCAGCAGATAGTGCGGCGCCTTGCCGCTGATGGCGGAGAAAATGACCAGCCCGCTCAAAACCCAAAGCACGCAGAAACGCGAAGCCGGGTCGGGTCGGCGCCAAAGCGCGCCGATGGCCCGCCACGCCGGAGGCCACAGCAGCCAGGGGAACAACACCAGCGGCAATAGCGGCAGATACCACCAGAACGGTTGCCGGTGGGCGAAGCTGTCGCTCACGCGCCCGGCGCTCTGGCTCCAGAAAATCGCTTCGGAATAGGCCGGCCCGCCGGCCCGCGCCGCCGGAATGGCCCAGGCGAGGCCGATGGCGGTCCCGGCGGCGACCGCGGCCAGGACGCCCGCGTACCAGATCCCCCAGCGCGGGCGGAACCGCGAAATCGCCATTCCGGGAACCCAATAGGGCGCCGCCAGCGCCAGCGGCAGCAGGTACACCAGGATCACCGGTCCCTTGGATAGCGCGCCGCCCCCGAGCGCGAGGGCGAAGAGCGCGAAGCCGATCACATAAAAACCGCGCGCCGCCAGCACCAGGCCAATGGCGCCCAGTAGCACGAAGGCGCTGACCATCATGTCGAAGCGGGTCAGGGTGACGAACAAGGCCCACAGGACGCTGCCAAGGAGAATGAAGGGCGCCACGGCGGCGACCGCGCGTCCGTCGCTCCCCGGCCACATGAGGCGCGCCAAGCCGGCGGTAAGAAAAAGGTTGAGCAAACCGAACATCGGCGCCAAGAGGCGCGCGGCGACTTCGCTGTCGCCCACCACTTGCCAGGCGGCGACGATCATCCAGAACAGTAGCGGCGGTTTGTGGCTATAAGGCTCGCCATTGAGATGGGGCACCAGCCAGTCGCCGCGCAAGTACATCTCCCAGGCGACGCTGAGATAGCGCGTCTCGTCCACCGCGAGCAGCGGGCGCGTGAGGATCGCCACCGCGACCAGCATCGACCACAGCGCGACCAACGCCGCGTTACGAAATGCCGGGTTCGGCAAGACTGATTGTCCCTTAGATCCCGCTGCCGGCCGTTCGGCGGCGTTCGCGCAAAAGCATTTGCACGTTGCGCAAGTAGACGAAGAGTCCCGCGCCTTGGCCGACGATGAACACCGGGTTGGCGATATGTATGGCGTAGATCAGGAGAATGGCGCCGCCACCCAGGCTGAACAGCCAGAAGACGAATGGAATCTCGCTCCGGCCCACGCGCTCGGAATGAATCCACTGGACGATGAAACGCGACGCGAACAAGGCCTGGCCGGAAAAGCCGATGATCGCCCAGATCGTGAAGCTGTCGTTCAGCCGATCCCAATATTCGATCAACCCGTTCATCACGCCCTCCCTCCCTCACTCGTCCGGCCGCAATTCGTCCACCTGCCGCGGCCAGCGCGCGCGCCGCTGGAGCCACATCACGCCGAGCATGTCCACCAGCCCGACCCACAGGCGGTTGCCGATACCGTAATGGGTATGGCCGTGCAATCGCGGACGGTGGTGCACCGCCACCGATTCAACGCCGCCGCCGGCGCGCAGCACCAGCGCGGGCAGGAAGCGGTGCATGTGATCGAAGCGCGGCAGCGCCAGATAGGTCTCCCGCTCGATGAGTTTCAGGCCGCAGCCGGTGTCGGGCGTCCGGTCGCCGAGCGCGCGGGCGCGCACGCCATTGGCGATGCGCGACGACAGGCGGCGGATCAAGCTGTCCCGGCGCTTCTGGCGATGACCGGCGATAAGCTTCGGCCGCCGCGGTTGTTCCGCGCTCCGCAAGTGTTCCCACAGCCGGGGGATATCGGCCGGGTCGTTCTGGGCGTCGCCGTCGAGCGTCGCGATCCACGGCGCCCGCGCCGCCAGCGCGCCGGTCAACAAGGCCGCCGATTGGCCGCAGTTCTGCGCGTGCCGAAGGCCCCTCACCCGGCTATTTGACGCCGCCGCCGCCGCGACCGCGGCCCATGTGGCGTCGCTCGATCCGTCATCGACGACGACGATCTCATGGTTGATGCAAGTCTCCAGCGCGGCGCGAACCTCCCCAATGAGCGCCCCGATGCTTTCGGCCTCGTTGTGAACCGGGATAACCACGCTCAGTTGTGGCGC
>CAZIVY010000316.1:0-3210 GCA_964542505.1 uncultured Rhodospirillaceae bacterium | reverse complement strand
GATCCTCTGAGCGGAGTGGCCGCGCGTGGCGGCGGGAATTGGCGCGCCCGGAAGGATTCGAACCTCCGACCCCTAGATTCGAAGTCTAGTGCTCTATCCAGCTGAGCTACGGGCGCACACCGGAATAAAATGCCTAACGCCAATCAGCCGCCTCGCCTTGCCGAGGAACAACGTGTTGTGGCTCCACATCTAGCGCCGAATTCGATCAATGCGAACCGCGCCGTTCATGGTTCGAGACGCTCGACCTTCGCTTTGCTCAAGTCGAGCCCTCACCACGAACGGCTGCACTAAGGCACTTTCGTCCTGAGGGCGCCCGCGGGGCGCGGCTCGAAGGACGGACGGGCCGATTCGAGCTGATCGGATCATGCTCCAGGCGACCCGCGCTAACATCTCGGTGCACCAAGCCCTTCCCTGGGCAGAAGTGAACCCTTTATACCGGTCCTTTCCTTGCCGAGCATCATCAGATACCGGTCGCCGAATTTTCCGTAGAGGACACTCACTATGCAGCCCGCGGGTGCACCGGGTTTCTTCCCGGAGATGGAAACTCGTCCAAGGGGTTCGACCGGAAACACAAGTGTTGAGAAGTTTTGGACAACTCCTTCCAGCCCGCCCGGAGTACTCCAGCGCCGCCTAGGCCAGTTCCCGTCCCGCTTGCCAACCGCTTTCACGTTGAATTGCTCGGATCCCTTGAAAGCCCGGAACCGGTCGACGAGGTCCTGCACGGCCTCGGAATCGGATTCGGAATCGGAATCGAACAACGCGGCGATCCGTTCCGGCTTTGCGGACGAAATGGCCGCGGCGACCTGCGCTACCAGTTCGTCGGGCGAGCGCGCATCCTGCGCCGACGCGCCGCCAAGAATGGCCAGGACACTCAAACCGCCCAACACGATGGCGTTGATTTTCCACCGCCCGGCCGGCGAATGAACCCGATGGGTCAAACGATTGCCCCTCATGGAGGATCGGATAGCCGGTACGGAACCTGTTTCCAGCCGAGCGCAAGCATGCATTCATGCCAGCCTGGGGGACGAGGTTCGTCCTCCCATCCGATCGATGTACCGCGCGCGACGACCAATTGTTCCCAATGCCACCCGCACATCCAGCTTTCGTCCTCGTATTTTCTTTGCGACCCCGGAGGAACGACTATTGCGTAGCGCTGGGGGACAGCCCCGCAGGCCGCGACGAAGAGCAGCACGAGAACGACCATCGCTCGCATGTATTCATGCTACGCCATATCGATCGACCACGCCCCTAAAAAAGATTTCGTTTGCCGGCGACGGTGTCTCGGAGCCGGCGCCATGTCATGCATAAATGCATCGTCGATGTCCGCCGGTCTCCGTGGCCGTCCCATAGTACCCGCCATCGCTGATCCGCGCCCCGCGCGCCGCGCGCCGCGCGCCGCGCGCGCTGTTATACGTTGGCGGCAATGCCGCCAGGGGCGCGGACCATAGATGAAGGGTACAAAACTATTGAATCTGTACCGCTTTCGCGAGTTCGTGAGTGGCGTGTCGCGACCCGCGAAGTCGCGAAAGCCGGTACTAGTGACAGTCCCCGATAGATCGCCCGATCGTGGTCGTCGAGGACGGCAAGGAGAGCCGCGCGGCGCTTGGCCGGCCGCCCAAAAAGGCGCTCGAGATCCTCCGAGCCGTTCCGCGGTTACGGCAGACTGCCGACGATCTTGCGAAATTCCGCTTCGGAAAATGCCTTCAGCGTGGTGGTGCGAATATTGCCGCGCGAAGCCATGGCCAAGTTCATCTTGGCCATCGCCGCGTCGTCGGGCGCTTCGACGGTGACCACCAAGTCATAGGCGCCAAAGGTGAGGTGCACGTCCTTGATCTGGGCGCCGAACTGCTTCGCCAATTCGCGCGCGGCATCCAGCCGCTTCGGCGATTCCTTGACGGTGCGAGCACCTTGATCGGTGTAGCTGGCCAATAGGATGTACGTCGCCATGGCTTGCCTCCCTGCGTGTGTGAGCCGCGGTGGTCCGCCGCCCCGGGGGCGCCGGGACGACAGCACCGACCAGGCAATCTAGCACATGGGCGGCGGCGGGTTAGGCCGTTGAGTGGGTGGCGCGCTTGGCGCACAATCGCGCGGCAAGGGGAGAGCCGGCATGACCGAACCACTGGACACCAAGGCGAAGCCCATGGCGGGGGTTCGCGTCCTGGATTGCGCGACCTTCATCGCCGGCCCGACCTGCGCCACGCTCATGGGCGAATTCGGGGCCGAGGTCATCAAGGTCGAACTGCCGAAAATCGGCTGTCCCTTGCGTCAGTTTGGGACGATGACGGAGGCCGGCGATAGCCTGCCGTGGCTTTCCGAATCGCGAAACAAGAAATCGCTGACGCTCGATTTGCGCCGGCCGGAGGGGGTCGAAATCCTCAAGGGCCTGGTGGCCAAGTCGCACGTTCTGGTGGAGAATTTTCAGCCCGGCACGCTTGAGCGCTGGGGCGCGGGCTGGGAGGAATTGCGGGCCGTGAACCCGGCGCTGGTGATGGTGCGGATCACCGCCTATGGGCAGACCGGTCCCTACAAGGACCGCCCGGGCTTCGGCCGCATCGCCAATGCCTTTGGCGGCATCTCCTATCTCGCGGGATATCCGGACCGGCCGCCGGTGACGCCGGGCAGCGCCACCCTGCCGGACTACATGTCGGGACTTTACGGCGCGCTCGGTGCGCTCATGGCGCTCAGGGTGGCGGAACGGACGGGGGCCGGCCAAATGGTGGATATCGGCCTCTATGAATCGATCTTCCGCATTCTCGACGAACTGGCGCCGGCCTACGCCTACCGCGGCTATGTGCGCGAGCGCATGGGGCCGGGAACCGTCAACGTCGTGCCCCACAGCCATTACCCCACCAAGGATGGCCGCTGGGTCGCCATCGCCTGCACCAACGACAAGATATTCGAGCGCCTCGCCGTCCTCGCGCAACGGCCGGAAGTGGCGGCGGCGGGCAAATGGGGCACCACCCGCCAGCGCGAGGCCGACCGGGAAGCGGTGGACAATTTCGTTGCCGCGTGGACCGGCGGGTTCGACCGCGACACGCTGATGGAATTGTGCTCCCAGGGCCAAGTGCCGTGCGGCCCGCTTTACGCCATCGACGAAATCTTCCGCGATCCGCAATTCGCCGCGCGCGAGAACATCGCGACGCTGCGCCACCCGGTGGTGGGGGAGATCAAGATTCCCAATGTGGTGCCGCGCCTGACCGAGACGCCCGG
>CAZIVY010000315.1:0-3147 GCA_964542505.1 uncultured Rhodospirillaceae bacterium | reverse complement strand
CGCTATGTGCGCATCGATCCCGGCCTGTCGCCGGCGGAATTGGCTCGCGTCACCGGGGAAGTGTTGAGCCGCAACCTCCCGCTTCTGGCCAAGGACGACGACTACTGGGTGACGCAGCGCGTCACGCGCGGGATCGACCCCGCCGAGGGCGAGGCGTGGCCGGAATTTAGCGGCCCTACCGTGATCGTGGAGTGCTTGCCGCTGCCGCTCAAGCAGCGCGCGCGGCTTTACCGCGACGGCATCGACGTGATCACGCCGGCGACGCGGCGCACCGCGCCCGACGCCATCAGCCCGCGCGCCAAGACGCACAACTATCTGAACCTGGTGCTGGCGGATCTCGAGGTCGCGGCGCGCGACCCGCAGGCGCTGGCGGTGCTGCTCGACCGCGACGGCAATTTGGCCGAAGGCAAGGGCAGCAACATCTTCACCGTCCAGGACGGCCAGATTTTCACGCCCCGCGAGCGCTTCGTTCTGCCCGGCATCAGCCGCGCCACGGTGATGGACCTGGCGCGCGAGGCGGGGATGGCGGTGACCGAAAAGGACATCGACCTTTTCGACGCCGTCAACGCCGACGAGATGTTCGTCACCTCGACCAGTTTCTGCATCTGCCCGGTGCGCAGCATCAACGGCGCCTTGATTTCCGGCGGCAAGGTGCCGGGGCCGGTCACCAAGCGCCTCATGGACGCCTATGTGCGGCTGGTGGGCTTCGACTGGGTGGGGCAGTACCTGAAGCGCCTCGCGGCTTGACGGCGCGTTGCGCCCGCTTGTGGCTTGACGGCGCGTTGCGCCGTCAGTTAGAACAAAATAAGAACAATTTGGGAGACGGGGTTGAAAGCCATGAACGCCGATGGCGCTCCTGCCTACCGGCGGCCGTTGCGGTTGCGCCATTACGACTATGCGCGCGCCGGCGCCTATTTCGTCACCATCTGTACGCATGGCCGCGTCTGTTCCTCGCGCCGCGTGAACGAGTTGCGCGGCGGCAGCGGAACGCCAGTGTGGCAGCGGGGATATTACGAGCACGTCATCCGCAACGACATTTCGTTGCACGAGATTCGCGGCTACATCGAGGCCAATCCGCTGCACTGGGATCTTGATCGAGAGAATCCGCACCGTAGGGGCGGGTTTGACCCCGACCTCGGCAAACCGAATCCCCGTAGGGGTGGGTTTAAAACCCACCCCTACACACAGGATTTTCATAGGGGCGGGGTTCAAACCCGCCCCCACAAACAGGGGCAAGGCCAGGCGTAGCCATGGTTTCCGCCTATGCCGAGTTGCAGGTGACCAGCAATTTCAGCTTCCTGCGCGGGGCCTCGCACCCGGAGGAGATGGTGGCGGCCGCCAAGGCGCTGGGCCTGGCGGCGCTGGCGATCACCGACCGCAACACGCTGGCGGGCGTGGTGCGCGCCCACATGGCGGCGAAGGAACACGGCTTCAAGCTGATCGTCGGCGCGCGCCTCGACCTGGAGGAGGGCCCGAGTCTGCTTTGCCTGCCGCGCGACCGCGCCGCCTATGGCCGCCTGGCGCGGCTGCTGACGGTGGGGAAACGCCGCGCGATCAAGGGTCAGTGCCAACTTGGCTTCGCCGACGTCGCGGCGCATGGCGACGGACAGATTCTCATCGCCCTGGCGCCAGAGGGTATGGACGCTTCCTTCGCCGAATTTTTGCGCGCGTTGAAGACGCGCTTCGGCGATGGCGTGCATCTGGCCGCCCAGCATCTTTATCGCGGCGACGACGACCGGCGCCTGGCGGCGCTGGCGTCCTTGGCCTCGGCGGCGGGGACGCCGCTCGTCGCCACCAACGACGTGCACTACCACGCGCCGGAACGCCGCCCGCTCCAGGACGTGCTGACTTGCGTGCGCGAGCATTGCACCATCGCCGAGGCCGGAAAGCGCCTGTTCGCCAACGCCGAGCGGCACCTGAAAAGCGCCGCCGCCATGGCGCGGCTGTTCCACCGCTACCCGCACGCCTTGGCGCGCACGCTGGCGGTGGCGGAGGCTTGCGCCTTTTCCCTCGACGAACTGCGCTACGACTATCCGGCCGAGCCGGTGCCGGCGGGAAGCACGCCGCAGGCCGAGCTTGTGCGCCTGACCTGGGAAGGCGCGGGCCTGCGCTATCCCGGCGCCGTGCCGGCCAAGGTGCGCGGGCTGCTGGATCACGAATTGGCGCTCATCGCCGAGCTTGGTTACGCGCCTTATTTCCTCACCGTCCACGACATCGTCCGTTTCGCGCGCGAGCGCGGCATCCTCTGCCAGGGGCGCGGCTCGGCGGCCAATTCGGCGGTGTGCTTTTGCCTGGGCATCACCGAAGTCAACCCGATGCACACCACGCTCTTGTTCGAGCGCTTCATCTCGAAGGAGCGCGACGAGCCGCCCGACATCGACGTCGATTTCGAGCACGAGCGGCGCGAAGAAGTCATCCAGTACATCTACACCAAGTACGGCACCGAGCGCTGCGCGCTGGCCGCCGCGCTCTCCACCTACCGCACCCGCGGCGCGGTGCGTGATACCGGCAAGGCTCTGGGCCTCGATGAAGTGCAGATCGACGCCGTTGCCCGCTCGGTGCACTGGTTCGACGACCCGACGCGCCTGGCCCTCGGCCTGGCCGAGGCCGGCATCGATGCCACGGCGCCCATCACGCGGCGCTGGATGGACCTCATCGCCACCGTCAAGGGCTTCCCACGCCACCTCTCGCAACACAGCGGCGGCTTCGTCATCGCCGCGGGCAAACTGAGCCGCCTGGTACCGATCGAAAACGCCGCGATGGAAAACCGCCGCGTGATCCAGTGGGACAAGGACGATCTCGAATCGCTCGGCCTGTTGAAAGTCGATGTGCTGGCCCTGGGCATGCTGAGCTGCATCCGCCGCACATTGGATCTGATGACGGTCTGGCACGGCCAACGCTGGCGCATGCAAGACATCCCGCAGGACGACGCGGCCTCGTTCGAGATGGCGCGCCGCGCCGACACCGTGGGCGTATTCCAGATCGAGAGCCGGGCCCAGATGAGCATGCTGCCTCGGCTCAAACCGCGCACGCTGTACGACCTGGTGATCGAAGTCGCCATCGTGCGCCCCGGCCCGATCCAGGGCGGCATGGTGCATCCTTACCTCAAGCGACGCGACGAAGCTGCCGCGGGGCGCCAGGAGCCCT